>NZ_JBPGXO010000037.1:0-46055 GCF_056755555.1 Luteibacter sp. SVR4-7G
TGGAGCGATTCCGCAGGGAGGCGTAGGCCGGACGAGGACTTAGCGACAAAAATGGCAGGCGCCGGCGACCCGCCGCCGCGCCCAAGCAAAATGCGATGGCGAATGCCGAGCCGGCAAGGTGCGGCGAAGCCGCTGGGGGCCAACCGACGCGAAAAGAGGTCGCGCGCGATGCGCGCTCCTACAAGGGGTTAGCGCTCTAGGCGGTAATTCAGGCTCGCCCGGCTGAAATCGGTCGCGTTCTGTGCCTCGAAGTTCCACTTACGGCTGAAGAGGTAGCGCAGGGTGATGACCTGGCCAGGGTCGAACAGGCCGACGCCGTAGCTGAGGTACAGGCGGGGAGACAGGTACTTGCCCACGGTGAACGCCGACGTGCCGCCCAGGGCGTCGCTATTGCTCACGCCGATATCGTCCACGCCCATCTTCGAGCCCACGCTCTTGGCGAGCAGGTCGCCGGCCGCGGAGCCGAGGGCCTGCGCCGCGGCGCCGACCATGTTGCCTTCGCCACCCTTCACCTGCGACAGCGGCTTGCCGGTGACGAGGTAGGAGAGGGCGTCCGACTGCTCCATCACCGGGTTCGAGAACACCGTGAGGATCGGACGGCGCGCGGTGCCGGAAACATAGAGGCCGACTTTCTGGCCTTCGTCGACGGTGGCATTCGGATTGAGCGTGCGCGCCGCACGGATGTTGAGGCCGGGGTTGTCGATCGGCGTGCTCGCGAACAGCAGCTGGCCCTGCTCGATGCGCAGGTCCTGCCCGTAGGCCTTGTACGTACCGTCGACACCGATCTGTCCCTGGCCGGTGGTGGCCCGGCCCGGGCGCTCGCGCACGTCGAGCTGGCCGGTGATGCGGCCGTCGATGCCGAAGCCGACGAGGTGCACCTTGTGGCCGAGGTCGACGCGGATGTCGGCGGTGATGGGAGCGGACTCCTCCGCCGCCTCGCGCTGCTTGTCGTCGATCACGACCACGTCCGGCGAAGCCTTCGTCGCGCCCGCGCCCGGAAGACGTTCGACGTCGACGTCGGCCATGTCGACGTCCACCTTGCCGTTGACGTTCATGCCCTTGGCATCCTGCACGATCGTGAGGTTCGGCGAGATCACGGCCTTCGCGGCGGGAATATCCACCGCCGTGAACTTCGAGCCCACGATGCCAAGGCGCATCGCCGCCCCGGCGCCGAGCGCCGCATTCCCCTTGATCGACAGCGTGCCCTCGCCCGAACGGATCGTGCCGTCGACGAGATAGTTCTTCGCGTCCTTCGTATCGATGCTGATCCGGCCGTCCTTAAGCTTCAGGCCTGCGCTGGGCACTTCCGCCGCGAAGCCACCGACGATGGCCTGACCCGTGATGGCGGGCGAGGCGACGGTGCCGCCCAGGTTGAAGTTGGCGTCGAGCGCCCCCTTCACTTCGGCCAGCTCCGCCGTGAACAGTTCGATGACGGAAAGATTCTTCAGGTGCAGCGACACGGTGCCGCCGAGCGCCTGCTGCGCACCGCTGACGGACACGTCGCCATTCAGCGTGCCGCCGTCGTTGAGCGACGCGCGCAGCGTCACGCGCTGGTTGCCGGGCGCGAGCTGGGCATTGGCCGAGAGATTGTCGTAAACGAGCAGCGGCCGGTCGCTGCGATCCGTATAGGCGACGGAACCGTGCGCCGAACTGATGTTGGCCTGCCCGGAAAGGGCACCAGCCGCCGTGCGCCGCACGCTGCCTTCACCTTCGAGGATGCCTTCGGCACGCATGGGACTGTTCGACGCCTCGGCCACCGTCATGAGCAGGGCCAGCGGCACGCGGCGCAGACGGTAGCTCGCGTCGAGGTTGCCGGCCTTGTCCTGTTTTGCTGCCACGCACAGCATGGGGTCGCCCGCCGTGAGGCAGAGCTCGCTCATGCTCGCCGTGCCATCCTTCCAGGCGAGCTGGCTGGGGTTCTGCAGGCGCCAGGGCGGGATGCCCTGGTAGTCGATGTCGAGCGCAGACAATGTGCCGTTCCATGCACCGTTCTTCATGGAGCCGGAAAGGCGCAGGTCCGCCGCGAGCGGATGCCCCTTGGCATCGATGCTCAACTGGTGGCGTTCCTGGTTGCCGTCCGCGGCGACAGTCACGCGATCGAAGACCAGTTCGCCGCTGGTCACGCCGGTGCCGGCGAGATTGAGCTTGCCGCCGGGTGCGCTGACGTCGGGAATGTCGGCCTCCAGCGTGAGCGCGTCGATCTTCTGGTCGGCATAGACGATGGCGCTGCCGCGCAGGTTGGCCTTCACCGCCAGCTTCGGCAGGTTGCCTTTCGCCGAGATGTCACCGCTGACGCGGCCGCCCGCACCCGGCAGCCAGTCGCCCAGCGAGGCGATGGCGAGCTTGAGCGTGGCGTCGTTCGAGGTGTCGCCTCGCGCATCGAGGCGGATGCTGCTGTCGCCGGACGCCAGGTCGAGCTGGCCGTTGACCACCTCGCGCGGTTTCAGCGTGAGCTTGCCGCTGCCTCGCAGCGCGCGCTTGCGCAGCGTGCCGTCGAGCTTGCGCAGGTCGAGCGTGCCGAGCGGCTCGTCATGCGCCATCTGGCCTTCGGTGGTGAGGTCGAGGTCGAGCGCACCGGGCCATTCGGCCAGCAGCTGGCCCGGGTCGAAGCGCTCGCCCTTCACGTCGAGCTTCCACGCGAGGGCGGGGTGCAGCGTGAGCGTGCCGCTGGCGGCGAGGTTGCCCCGGGGCTGCTTCAGCTGCACGTTGTGCAGGGTGACGAGGTCGGGCTTGCCGTCGATGTCGAGCGCGAACTTGCCGATCTGGCCGGGCGGGCCGATATCGACGTCGCCTTCCGCGTGGTACGCCTCAGCGCTGCCCTTGAAGGTAAGCTGGCCCGTGCTGGCGAGGTCCTGGCCCGCCACGCTGGCGGGGACGAGAACATCTTTCCAGCGGAGGGCGAGATCGGCCGAGATCGGCTGGGCGGCGATCTCCACCGTGCCCTTCGCGGTCAGCGAGCCCTTCACCTGCGGCGAGCCGACGGTCAGTTCGTCGAGCGTGAGGCGCTTGTACTCGTGGTCGAACCTCGCCTTGATCGGCGACAGGCGCACGCGGTAATCGTTGATGTCGACGTCGCCGGTGAGGTGGGCGCTGTAACGGTCGCCGGTGCCCTTGAGGGCCAGCCCCAGCGATTCGAGCGAACTGTCGCCGAGCAACGGCTTCGGATCGAACCGAGGCGCATCGATGGTGGCGCTCCACGCGTAATCGCCGTTCTGCACGAGATTCGCGTCCACCTGCGCGAGCAAGGGCAGGGTGAGCTTCACGATGGCATGCGCCTTCGCGCCGTCGCTATGTGCTTCGATGTCGCCCGCGTAGTCGATATCGCCGGCCTTCCAGCGGAAGCTGGCCTTGCCGTCGCCCTGGTAACCCTTGCCTACGGCGAGCGTGCCGCCGAGGTCGGCCTGTCCGTCGGGCGCGCGCAGCGCCAACGACTTTACCGCGATGCCATCGCCCGTCCACGAGGCGGCGAGGTCGAGCGAGTTGGACTCGAACACGGCCCTGCCTTCCTGGGTGACGCGCACGTGTCCGATCTTCGCCTTGTCGAGGACGATGTCGAGCGGCGGCTTCAGCGAGAACGGCTCGGAAGGCGTCTCCGGCTCCGGCTCGGGCGGACCCAGCGCGACGTCGATGCCGTCGGCCGTGAGTTCGTACACATGCGCCCGCTTGCGCAGCAGCGAGCCGAAGGAAAAATCCAGGTGCGCGGTGGCGAGGCGCACATCCAGGCCCTTGCCATCGCGGTAGCGGACACCGCCCAGGTCGAGCGGCCCCGCCAACCGGCCCTCCGCCCTTTCAACGGTGAGCGCGTTATCCGTGAATCCTTGCGCGCGTGCCAATGCGAAGCGCAGGCCCGACGACGTTCCGACGAGCCACCACGAGAAAAGCACGACGACCAGGAGCAGCACGCCGATGGCCATGCCGATGCGGATCGTCCATTTCATGCCGGTACTGCTCATAGGTCGGGCCCGATGACGACATGCAGGTGGATGCCGTGTTCGTCCTTGCTGCCGACCGGCACCGCCACGTCGAAACGGATCATGCCAACCGGCGACAGCCAGCGTACGCCCAGGCCCGCGCCCACGCGAGGGCTGTAATCGGTGCCGGTGAACGCATTGCCGGCATCGACGAAGGCCGCCATGCCCCAGTTGCGCGTGAAGTAATGCTCGACTTCGGTGCTGCCCACGAGCAGGCCCTCGCCGCCGATCACGCGGTTGAACGCGTTGCGCGGGCCGATGCTTTCGAAATCGTAGCCGCGCACGGAACGGTCGCCGCCGGCGAAGAAGCGCAGCTGCGGGGGAAGGTCGCTGAAGTTGCTGGTCCAGATCTTGCCCGCGCTGCCGCGCAGGATCAGACGGTTGTTGCCCCAGAACTGGCGGATCCACTTCGCGTCGCCGATGACCTGGGAGAAGCTGGCGTCCGAGAGCAGGGGCCCGGCGGTGCTGCGGGCGGTGAGCGTCAGGGACCAGCCACGCCTGACGAAGGTGGGATTGTCACCGCTCTTCCGGCTCAGCGTGACCTCCGGATACAGCAGCGTGCTGCGGCCTCGCTCCAGACCTTCCGCGTTGTCGCCTTCGCCGCCCCGCTTGCCGACGGTGAACGTGCCGGACAGGGCATTGATGCCGATCGTGCGCTGCCAGCCGTGCCAGAGCCGCGTCTCGTTCGCGACCAGCTGGAGGGTGCGCGACTGCGAGGTGACGGTGTCCGCGTCGCGGAAGTTGGCGCCGAAGTTGAAGCTGCGCTGGTTGGGACCCGGCATGGGGATCTGGTAGAGCGTGGACAGCGTCTTCAGGCGCTGTGCCAGCACCAGCTCGTTCTTCCACTTGTGCCCGCGGTCGTTGATCCAGCGCTTCTCGATGCCGCCGCGCAGGCCGGCGCCGGTATCGGTGCCGAAGAAGGGGCCCCCTGTGTAGATCGTGCGCTTCGCCGGCGCCAGTTCGACGTCGATGTCGATGGTGCCGTCCTTCGCCTTGTCCGTATCCGGGATGACGTTGACCACGGCGAAGTAGTCGGCGCCATTGAGCGCCTGCTGAAGCTCGAGCAGCTGGCTCTGCGAGAAGTAGTCGCCGCTCTTGAACGGCACGTAGCGATCCAGGAAGCCGTCGCGGAACTGGGAGTTCTTGAAGTGGATGCGGCCGTAGCGGTAGCGTTGCCCCGCTTCCCATTTGAGGTTCACCGTCGCGCTGCGTTCGGCGCGATTCACTTCCACGGTATGGGTGACCAGCCTGGCGTCGAGGAAGCCCGTGGCGGTGAGCGCACCGCCCACGGCATCGCGCGCGCCGTCATAGGTACCGTCGTTGAGCGGCTTGTCCTTGAGGTTTTCGACGCCGCGCAAGGCGCGCCGGATCGCCGGTACCTTGCCGGCATCGCCGCTCATCCCGACGTTCACGGAAGTGACCTTCACGGGAAGTCCCGGCACGACGTGCAGCGTCACCTGCCAGTCCGCACCGACCTGCTTCAGGTCGCCGGTGGCAGTCGCCTCGTAGTAGCCGTAGGGCCGCAGCGCCGACTGGACCTCATCGGGCGCTTTCTCGTAGAGGCGACGGACCTGGGCAGCGGTGACGTCGCGATGCGCGTACTGGCTCAGTTCCACGCCGGCCGCCACCGCGTTGCGCAGGTTCTCGTCCACGCCGTCGACGCGGAGCACGACGCCTGCATGGGCGATCATGGGAAGCAGGAACCACGGCAGAAGCAGCAGTCCATGGCGTCTGGTTCGGCGCATCAGCGTCCCGTTCCGTACGTGATCCAAGGCCGGGGGTGCGGCCACAGCGGGAGGCGATCCACTGCCTCTGACGTCAGGTCTTGGCCTAACTTACCGCGCTGGGCACGCGAGGTCGATACACGAATGTGAACGGATAGCCGTGTTTGTTATGTTTTTTCGGTCAACCCGCCTCGTCGCCGGCACGGTGCGCGATCCAGGCACCGACCAGCGCGGACACGTACGGGATCGATTGCGCGCCAAGGATGAACATCCAGAGTTCGCTCTCGATGTAGTTCGTACCGTAATGCAGCGCCATGCCGACGACAGCGCAAAGCAGGGCGATGGCCATGAGACCTTCCTCACGCACGGGTGCGAAGGCCGCGAAGCTGCTGCCGCCCATGCGCCGGCTCTTCGCGGTGACCACGAAGGCCGTCTTCTCCCGGGTAAGTCCGTGCAGGATGCCGCGGGCGATCGCGTGGGAAAGGCCCATGCTGGCCACCGAGGCCATGATCGTGTCGTACCAGCCGCAGGGGACGCGCGCGCGGTACAGCACCACGCCGAAGATCGCCTTGGCGAAGAAGAAGCCGATCACCGGGATGAGGAACAGCTGCATCGGCAGGTTGAAGTATTCCGGCGCGTAGATCATGCCGGCGGTCCACAGCAGGCCCATCATCGTGAAGACGAAGTGCAGCGCATCGGCGAACCAGCTGAACCAGCCGGTGAGGAAGTGGAAGCGCTGGCCGGCCGAGAGCGGTCCCTTGCGCGTCATCCAGCTCCAGCGGCCCTTGAGGATCTGCATGGCGCCGAACGCCCAGCGGTAGCGCTGGCTCTTGTATGCCTTGAAGTCGGCGGGCGTGAGGCCCTTGCCCATCAGCTCGTCGACGTAGACGAGCTCGTAGCCGGCGTGCATCAGGCGCAGGCCCAGCTCGGCATCCTCGCAGATCGTCCACTCCGACCAGCCGCCCGTGCCCTCGAGGGCGGAGCGGCGGACCATCGTCATGGTGCCGTGCTGGATGATGGCGTTGCGCTCGTTGCGGTGGTGCATGCCGATGCGGAAGAAACCGTCGTATTCCCACGCCGTCATGCGGCGGAAGCGGTTCTTCTCGAAGTCGCGGTGGGCCTGCGGGCACTGCACCACGGCCACCTTCGCGTCGTGGAAGTAGCCGGTGAGCGACGACAGCCAGTCCTCGCGCACGACGTAGTCGGCGTCGATCACGGCCACGACCTCGGCGCGCTCGTCCGTCGCCGTCAGGCCGAAGTTGAGCGCGCCCGCCTTGTAGCCCGGCCACGGTTCCAGGTGGAAGAAGCGGAACTTAGGGCCCAGCTGCTTGCAGTACTCCTCCACCGGCTTCCACACCGCGGGATCCTTGGTGTTGTTGTCCAGCACCAGGACCTCGAAGTTCTCGTAGTCCAGCGCGGCCAGCGAGTCGAGGGTGATCTGCACCATCTCCGGCGGCTCGTTATGGCAGGCCAGGTGGATGGACACGAAGGGCTGCTTCTCCACCGGGTCGGCCGGCAGCATGCCCGCGTAGCGCACCCAGCTGCGCCGCCACAGCACTTCGGTGAACTCGAAGCCGTTGATCAGCAGGATGCCGAGGATGGCGATCTGCGCCGGGAACAGCAGGATCAGCATCGCCCAGTCGAACGGGCTGAGGTAGAAATTGAAGGGCAGGGTCGCCGACCAGACGATCAGGCCGCAGGCCAGCTGGATCAGCGCCATGAAGAACAGCCGGCCGGTCAGCTTGAAGCGGCTGAAGCGGATGCCGAACCAGAGCATCGGGAAGAAGGCGAGCAGGGAGGCGGCGAAGGCCTTCCAGGGCCAGCCCACGTCTTCCGTCACCGGGCCGGTGAAGGGGAACTTCAGCTGGCGGTCGGCGTTGAACATGCCCCAGTACGCGCCGGTGCGGCCTTCGCCCAGGTTTTCCTTCCACGGCTGGTCGATGGCCTCGAGGACGTAATAGTCGTCGATGCCGTTGGCCTTGGCCTGGTTGAAGAACGTGCGCAGGAAGATCGCCTCGTTCGACACGCTGGGGTAGGCGTACTTGAAGCGGTCGCCGTTCGACGGCCAGCCGATCTCGCCTATCGCCACGTGCATGCCCGGGAACTGCGCGCGCAGGGCCTTGTAGCTCTCGATGGAATCAGTGACGCCGGCACGGGCCTCGATGCCGTTCCAGTAGGGGAACAGGTGGACCGTGATGAAGTCGACGTGGTTGACCAGCTCCGGGTTCTGCATCCAGATGTGGAACGGCTCGGCGATCGATACCGGCTGATGCACGGCCGCGCGGACCCGGTCGAGGTAGCTCATCATCTGCTCGGGCTTCAGATCGCCGCGGAACAGCACTTCGTTGCCCACGATCACCCGGCTGATGGTCTTCGGATAGCGCCGCGCCTGGGCGATCAGGGCCTCGATCTCGCGCTCGTTCGTCTCCAGGCGGGCGTCGATCAGGGCGCCGGCCATCACGTCGAGGCCTTCCTTCTCGGCCAGGCGGATGACCTGGGGGTTCTCCAGCATCGAATAGGTACGGATGCGCGGGGAATAGCGCTTGATCAGGCGCAGGTCGCTGTCGATTTCGGCGTCGGTGGAGACGTCGCCCTTGATCGGATTCTGGTAGCGCTGGTAGGCGGTGAACGCGAAGCCCGGCACGGGACCGTGCCAGTCGTCCGGGCCATTGGGCAGGTTGGCGACGAGCCAGAGCCCGAAATTCAGGGCCGCGACCACGATCGCGAGGATCAGCGCGGCGAGTATCGGATGGCTTCGTTCGGTCGTGGCGGCAGCGCTCAAAACAATCCCCGGACCGGTCGGCCCCCGAGTGGCATCAGTGAGGTAACCGGGGGAGCTTAACGAACGGGGCGGAACTGCTCAACGGACGGCGGCCCACCCGGTCAGCAGGGGTTGTAGGAGCGTGCTTGCGCGCGACGGCTTTTCGCGGGGGAGCAGCAGGGCCTGTGGCTCCTCGCGAAAGGCTGTCGCGCGCGTTGCGCGCTCCTGCGGGAGGGCTTATTTCAACAGGGAACGCAGCATCCAGGCCGTCTTCTCGTGATCCTTCAGGCGACCGGTGACCATGTCAGCCGTGCCCTCGTCGCCCACGCCCTCGGCGGCCTTGATGGTGTCGCGGGAGGTGGCGGCGGCGATTTCGTGGCCTTCCACGAGCTGGGCGACCATCTCCTTCCACTCCGGCACGCCCGGCTCTTCCTTGATCGAGGTGAGCTTGGCGAACTGGGTGTACGAGCCCGGGGCGAACACGTCGAGGATGCGGATGCGCTCGGCGACCTCGTCGGCGGCCAGCCAGAGGGCGTTGTACTGGGTCTCGAACATGGCATGCAGGCTGTTGAACTGCGGGCCGGTGACGTTCCAGTGGAAGTTGTGCGTCTTCAGGTACAGGGAATAGGTGTCCGCGAGGAGCCGCGAGAGCTGCTTCGCGACAGCTTCCCGGTCCTTCTTGGCGATACCGATATCGATGGCCATGGTGCGACTCTCCTTAGGTTTTTTCGGATCTCAGAATGGAATCCTAACGATCCGCAAGGTCTACGTGAAATGAAAGGTTCCGATGTCCCCGATAGGCACACGCTATTATTGGCTTCCCCATGAGCATCTCCACAAGCCCCACGCGACATCCAGCCCCCGACCCGCGCCTGCGTGAACTGCGCGACGCGCTGGCGCAGGTCTCCAGCCGCGACTTCGGCCGCCTGCTGGGCCGCTGGCGCGCGCTGTCGCGCAAGCCCGATGCAGGGAAGCTGCAGGCCCTGGCCGCCGACATCGCCGCCTCGGCCGCGCGCCGCGCCGCGCGTGTGGCCGCCAAGCCCGCGATCTCGGTGGATGCCTCGCTGCCTATCGCGGCGCGGGCCGAGGACATCGTGAAGCTCATCCGCGAGCACCAGGTCGTGGTGATCGCCGGCGAAACCGGTTCCGGTAAGACCACCCAGCTGCCCAAGCTATGCCTGGCCGCCGGCCGCGGCGAGGCGGGCATGATCGGCTGCACCCAGCCGCGCCGCCTGGCCGCGCGGTCCGTAGCTACCCGCGTCGCCGAGGAACTGGGTACGCCGATCGGCGACAAGGTCGGCTTCCAGGTCCGCTTCACCGAGAAGGTGTCCGACCAGGCGCTGGTCAAGTTCATGACCGACGGCATCCTGCTGGCCGAGACGCAGTCCGATCCCTGGCTGTCGGCCTACGACACGATCATCATCGACGAGGCCCACGAGCGCAGCCTCAACATCGATTTCCTCCTGGGCTACCTCAAGCGCCTCGCCGCGCGGCGACCGGAACTGAAGATCGTCGTCACCTCCGCGACCATCGACACCGAACGTTTCGCCGCGCACTTCGGCGGGGCGCCGGTGGTCGAGGTCGAGGGCCGTACGTATCCCGTGGAGGTCCGCTACCGCCCGCCGGGCGAGCGCGTGGAAGGCAACGTCGCCCAGCAGGTGGCCGATGCCATGGACGAGATCACGCGGGAGGACCCGCGCGGCGACGTGCTGGTGTTCCTGCCCGGCGAACGCGAGATCCGCGACGCCCACCTCTTGCTCTCGCGCCGGCAATACCGCGAAACCGAGGTGCTGGCGCTGTATGCGCGGTTGTCGGCGGCGGAGCAGGACCGCGTGTTCCGTCCCGGGCCGAAGCGGCGCATCGTGCTGGCGACCAACGTGGCGGAAACCTCGCTGACCGTGCCGCGCATCCGCTATGTCGTCGATTCCGGCACGGCGCGGGTGAAGCGTTACAGCCAGCGCGGCCAGCTCGAGCGCCTGCACATCGAGCCCATTTCCCAGGCCGCCGCCAACCAGCGCAAGGGCCGCTGCGGACGCGTGGGACCCGGTACCTGCTATCGCCTCTACGAAGAGGCGGACTTCGCGCTGCGCCCGGAATACACCGATCCGGAACTGCTGCGCTCATCGCTGGCGAACGTCATCCTGCGCATGCTCGCGCTGGACCTGGGCGAGGTGGAGGATTTCCCGTTCCTGGAGGCGCCCGATCCGCGCATGGTCGCCGATGGTTACCGCCGCCTCGCCGAAATCGGCGCGATCGACGACGAGCGGCGGCTTACCGAAGTGGGGCGCACGGTGGCGCGCCTGCCCATCGACGTGCAGCTCGCGCGCATGCTGGTCGAGGCACGCCGCCTCGGCAGCCTCGCGGAGCTCATCACCATCGTGGCTTTCCTCAGCACCCAGGACCCGCGCGAGCGGCCGCCGGACGCGCGCGGCCAGGCCGATGCGGCGCATGCCCGCTTCGCCGATCCGAAGTCCGACTTCGTCGGCGTGCTGAACCTGTGGCGCGAATACCTGTCGGCGGCGGAGGAACTCACCTCGTCGAAGCTGCGCGACTGGTGCTCGCGGCACTTCCTGAGCTTCATGCGCATGCGCGAATGGCGTGAGCTGCACCGGCAGCTAGTGCTCGTCGCGCGCGACATTGGGTGGGAAAGCCCTCGCAGCAACGAAAGCGCCCCTGTAGGAGCGCGCCCCGCGCGCGACAGCCTTTCGCGAGAAGGCATCAGTACCCCGGCGTCCTCGCGAAAAGCTGTCGCGCGCGAGGCGCGCTCCTACAGGGGCTCTGCGTCTGTCCCCTCCGCTCGTCCCGAAGGCGATGCGCTCTTCGAGGCGATCCATCGCAGCCTGCTCGCGGGCTTGCCGACCCAGGTCGGGCACAAGGACGAGAAGGCCGTCTACCGCGGTACACGCGAGCGGCGCTTCCAGGTGTTCCCGGGCTCGGCACTCGCCAAGGCGCCGCCTGCATGGCTGTTCGCCGCCCAGATCCTCGATATAGGCGGCCGCGTCTGGGCGATGATGTGCGCGCGCGTCGACCCGGCGTGGATCGAGACCCAGGCCAGTCATCTCGTCCGCGCCACGGCGCGCGACGCGCACTGGTCGCGCAAGCGCGGCACCGTCGTCGCATACGAGCAGGTGACCCTGTTCGGGCTGGTGCTGGTCGAGCGGCGCCCGGTGACCTTCCAGCGCCAGGATCCCCGGCTCGCCCACGAGATCTTCGTCCGCGAGGCGCTGGTCCGTGCCGACCTCGACAGCCGTGCCGACTTCGTGCGTGCGAACGCGCGTGTGCTGGAACAGGCGCACGATATCGAGGCCAAGCAGCGCCGCGCCGGCCTGTTGCGTTCCGACGAGGCGCTTGCCGCGTTCTTCGAGGGAAAGTTGCCCGAGAGCATCTCCGACACGCGTGCGCTGGATGCGTGGTACCGCAAGGCCGCTCCGGCGGAACAGGCGGCACTGCGCTGGACCCTCGCCGACGTGATGGATACCGGCGCCGGCCTCGACCCCAAGGCGTTCCCCGCGTCGCTGGACATCGGCCAGCACCGTTACCGCCTCGAATACCGCTTCGTGCCCGGCGATCCGGCCGATGGCGTCACGATCCACGTGCCCCTGGCCTTCCTCAACGCGTTGCCGGCCGCGCGCGGCGACTGGCTGGTCGGCGGCCTGCTCGCCGACAAGGTGGCCGAACTGATCCGCGCGCTGCCGAAGGCGTTGCGCCGCAACTTCGTGCCCGCGCCGGACTTCGCCCGTGCCTTCGTCGAAGCGGAAACACCGCGCGACGAACCCCTGGTATCGGCGCTCGCGGCGTTCCTGAAGCGCACGACGGGCGTCGACGTCGACGCATCGGCCTTCGCCGACGCCGAGCTGCCCGCGCACTTGCTCATGCGTTACCGCGTGCACGACGAGGAAGGCCGCACCGTTGCCGAGGGACGCGACCTCGCGGCCATCCGCGCACGATGGGAAGGCAAGGCGCGCGAGGCTTTCTCGCGCAAGACGGACGTCGAGCTCACGCGCGAAGGCATCGTTGCCTGGGACTTCGAATCCATCCCGAAGGAAGTGCGCTCGGAGGGCGGGCTCAAGGCCTATCCGGCGCTGGTGGATCTCGGCGAAGCCGTGGCCCTGCGCGTCTTCGAGCGCGCCGACGAGGCCGCCGAGGCTCATGTCGGTGGGGTCGAGCGCCTGCTGCGGCAGGCGCTCGCTCCTGAATTCAAGCGAGCACGCCGGCAGCTGCCGATCGGCAATCCGCTTTCGCTGAAGTACGCGCCGCTGGGCAGCGTGGATGGCCTGCGCGACGACCTCGTCGAAGCCGGTTTCGCCGATCTCATCGGCGAGCGCCGGCTCGATGCGCGAACGCAGAAGGAATTCGAAGCCGTGCGCACCGACGTCGCGCGCGAGTTGTTCGGCGCGGCGATGGCGCGGCAGAAACTCGCCGAACCGATCATCGAGGCCCAGGCCGAGCTGAAACCGTGGATGGAGCCACCGCTCATCGGCTTCGCCAAGGCCAGCTACGACGACCTGCGCGAACAACTGGCCGCGCTGCTGCAGCCGGGCTTCCTGCGCGAACTCCCGCGCGACCGGCTCGCGCACTATCCGCGCTACCTGAAGGCGATGCGGCTGCGTGCCGAGCGCCTGCGCCAGGATCCGGCACGCGATCAGCAGCGTATGCTGCAGGTGTTGCCGTACTGGCGCGCGCTGCTCAATGCGGGCGGCACCGCGCTCGACGACCCCATCTGGCAGGAGCTGCGCTGGCTCCTGGAGGAGTGGCGCGTGTCGCTGTTCGCACAGGAACTGAAAACGGCCGAGCCGGTGTCGGCGAAGCGGCTGGCTCGCGCGCTGGAAACGGCGCAGGCGGAGGACAGGCGATGAGCGAGCCGCGGGACGAAGTCGCTGGGCCCCTGCCTGCGAAGGGGCGGCGGCAGGATGCGGCGATGCCGCAGACGGAGCGTGCGCGCGAAGCCTGCGCCGCATTGCCCGTCGCCGCGCGTGCGGAAGGCGAGACGATCATCGAGTTGCTCCGCCTGCTCGGCTGTGACGACGAAACCTGCGCATCGGCGCTCTGGTTCTCGCTGCAGCGCGGCTTGCCGGGTGCAGCCGACGAGGCGGCGAAGGGCTGGGCGCCCTCGTTGCGCCGGCTGGTCGACGGCCAGGTCGAGGCCGAGAAGGTATGGGCCCTGCATGCGCAGCGCGGTTCGGCAAGCGGAGCCGAAGGCCTGCGCCGCCTGCTGCTCGCGATCATTCGCGACCTGCGCGTGGTCTTCGTGCTGCTGGCTCGCCAGCTCGCGGCCATGCGCACGGCGATGACGCTGCCCGATCACGAGCGCCGCGAACTGGCGCAGCTCACCTCCGATATCCACGCGCCGCTCGCAAACCGCCTCGGTATCTGGCAGCTGAAGTGGGAGCTGGAAGACCTCGCGTTCCGCTACCTGGAGCCCGACATCTACCGCCGTATCGCGCGCCTGCTCGACGAGCGCCGGGCAGACCGCGAGAGCTTCATCGCCGCCAGTCTGGCGGAATTGCGCACGGTACTGGGGGAAGCGGGTATCCGTGCCGACCTTGCCGGACGTCCGAAGCATATCTTCTCCATCTGGAAGAAGATGAAGAAGAAGGGGCTGGAGTTCTCCGATCTTTACGACATCCGCGCGGTGCGCATCCTGGTCGACAGCGTGGGCGACTGCTATGCCGCGCTGGGCATCGTGCACAGCCTGTGGCCGCACCTGCCGGGCGAATTCGACGACTATGTCGCGCGGCCCAAGGGCAACGGCTACCGCTCCCTGCATACCGCCGTGCTGGGTCCGGAAGGAAAGACCCTCGAGGTGCAGATCCGCACCCATGAAATGCATCGCGCCAACGAACTCGGTGTGGCCGCGCACTGGCGCTACAAGGAAGGCGGCGGCGCGGATGCCGAGTTCGAGGCGAAGATCGCCTGGATGCGCAAGCTGCTCGAACCGCGCGGCGAGGACGAGGCCGAACTGGCCGCCGGCTTCGAAACGGAGCTGATGGAAGACCGCGTGTACGTGCTCTCCCCCAAGGGCGAGGTCATCGACATGCCGCGCGGCGCTACCGTGCTGGACTTCGCGTACCACATCCACACCGAGGTGGGACACCGCTGCCGTGGGGCCAAGGTCAACGGGCGCATCGTGCCGCTGACCACGCAACCGCGCAGCGGCGACCGCGTGGAAATCCTCACCACCAAGGTGTCGGAACCCAGCCGCGACTGGCTGTCCGCGCACCACGGTTACCTGCATACCTCGCGGGCGAGGGAGAAGGTGCGCGCGTGGTTCCGCCGCGAAGCGCACGAGGCGAATATCCTCGCGGGCAAGGCGACGCTGGAAAAGGAACTGCGCCGGCTCGCGCTGGACGACGTGGACCTGGGCAGGCTGGCGACGCACTTCCGCCTGAAGAACGTCGACGATCTGTACGTCACCGTGGCGCTGGGCGAAGTGTCGCTCGGCCAGATCGCGCGTTCCCTGCAGGAACCGGCGGAGCCGGAGATCACGCAATCGGGCAATCCCGTCGCGTCGCGCGCCGCCCAGCATGATCGCGGCGCACTCTCGATCGAAGGCGTGGGCAACCTGCTCACCACGCTGGCGCGCTGCTGCCAACCTCTGCCGGGCGATCCGGTCCGCGGCTTCATCACCCGCGGCCGCGGCGTATCGGTGCATCGCTCGGACTGCGGCTCGCTGGCCCGCCTCGCCCGGCGCGATCCGGACCGCGTGATCGAGGTGGGCTGGGGCAGGGTGGACGTGCAGAACTACGAAGTGGACGTGGAACTGCGGGGTTACGACCGCAAAGGCCTGCAGAAGGACGTGGCCAACACGATCAACAACGTGGGACCGCACATCGTCGCCTCCTCCAGCCGAGTGCACGTGCGCACAGGCGAGGTGGAGATGCGCTTCACGCTACGGGTGAAGGATTACGAACAGCTGTCGACGCTGCTGGGCCGGCTGGGCGCGCTGCCGAACGTGACGGACGCCCGCAGGCTAGGCGGCAGGTAGGAGCGCGCGCTGCGCGCGACATGTTTTGAGGCCTTGAGCCACAGGCCCTGTTGCTCTCCGCGAAGGGATGTCGCGCGCTGGGCGCGCTCCTACGCGCCCAGCAGCAACCGCATGCCCCAATCCGCCAGGGGTTGCGCGATCAGCATGCGCGCCAGGAACAGCCCCAGCAGCACCGCGGTGGGCGAGAAATCCAGCCCGCCGATCGTCAGGCGCCCGCGGAAAGGGCGCACCAGCGGCTCGGCCAGGCTCGACACCAGCCGGGCGACCGGGTGGTAGCGGTCGGTGGACAGCATGCTCATCAGCGACCACACGAAGACCAGCACGATCCAGGTCAGCAGGAAGAAATCCAGCGTCTCGGCGATGCCCGCCACCAGGATCCCCAGCGGTGCCGGCGCGACCCCGGCGATGGCCACCATCAGCGTCACCTTCACGCATTCCAGAACCAGGATGATCAGCAGCGCGGCCGTGTTCACCCGGCGCACGTTCGGCAGCACCTTGCGCAGCGGCCGCAGGACAGGATTGGTGTAGCGATAGAGGAACTGGCAGATCGGGTTGTGGAAGTCCGCGCGATGGGCCTCGGCCAGCAGGCGCAGCACGAAAAGGGTGACGATGGCGCCGAAAGCGAACTGGAGCAGCATCGCCCCGGCATTGGTCAGGTAATTCACGTCTTCGATTCCATGTCTTCGGAAAGTTCGATGCCACGCCGGCGTGCCGCGTCTACCGCGCGGGCCACGACTTCGGGGAAATGATCGGTACGGAAGCTGTCCAGCGCTGCCTGGGTGGTGCCGTTGGGCGAAGTGACCTTCCGGCGCAGCGTCGCCGCCGTCTCGCCGCTTTCGACCAGCATGCGGCCGGCGCCGTAGGCGGTCTGTGCGGCGAGGGCGCGGGCCGTCTCGCGGCTCAGGCCCTGGGAGAACGCCGCGTTCTCCAGTGCTTCCACCAACAGGAAGAAATAAGCCGGACCCGAGCCGGACAAGGCCGTCACGATATCCAGCTGGTCCTCTTCCGGCACCCACACGGTGAGCCCCGCGGCATCCAGCACGTGCTGGGCCTCGGCCCGTTGCGGCGCGCTGACCCTGGCGTTGGCATACAGCGCCGTGGCGCCCACGCCGAACATGGCCGGCGTGTTGGGCATGCAGCGCACGACCGGGAGGGCCGCGTCCAGCCAGCGCTCGAGCTGCTGGATGCGGATGCCCGCGGCGATGGAGATGACCAGGGGCCGGTACTTCTGGACCACCGGGCGCAGGCCGCGGCAGACCTCGGCCAGCATCTGCGGCTTCACCGCCAGGACGAGGATGGAAGCGCCCTCGGCAGCGTCGAGGTTCTCGGTGTAGGTGGCCACCCCGTATTCGCGGGAGAGTTCCTGCAGGGCTTCGGCGCGCGGCTCGGCCACGGCGATGCCGCCGGGCTGGGCGCCGTGGCGGATCATCCCGGCGATCAGCGCGGTGGCCATGTTGCCTCCACCGATGAAGGCGATCCGGTTCATGGGGTAACTCCGTAGGCGACCTCGTTCACAACGCGGAAGCATATACGGACATGCGCCTTGCCGCCGACCCCCGGGCATGCTTACCTATGCCCCACCAAGAAAGGGGACCCCAATGGATATCGCCGAACTCCTTGCCTTCTCCGTGAAGAACAAGGCCTCCGACCTGCACCTTTCCGCGGGTCTGCCGCCGATGATCCGCGTAGACGGCGACGTCCGGCGCATCAATATCCCGGCCCTGGAGCACAAGCAGGTCCATTCGCTGATCTACGACATCATGTCGGACAAGCAGCGGCGCGATTATGAGGAATTCCTCGAAGTCGACTTCTCGTTCGAGATCCCCGGCCTGGCCCGTTTCCGCGTCAACGCGTTCAACCACAACCGCGGCGCCGGCGGGGTGTTCCGTACCATTCCCTCGGAAGTGCTCACTCTGGAAGACCTGGGCGCGCCGAAGATCTTCCGCGAGCTGATCGAGCAGCCGCAGGGCCTGATCCTGGTCACCGGCCCGACGGGTTCGGGCAAGTCCACGACGCTGGCGGCCATGGTCGACCACGTGAACAAGAACGAGTATGGCCACATCCTCACGGTGGAGGACCCGATCGAATTCGTGCACACCTCGCAGAAGTGCCTGGTGAACCAGCGCGAAGTCCACCGCGACACCCATGGCTTCAACGAGGCGCTGCGTTCCGCCCTTCGTGAAGACCCGGACTACATCCTGGTGGGCGAGCTTCGCGACCTGGAAACCATCCGCCTGGCGCTTACCGCCGCGGAAACGGGACACTTGGTGTTCGGCACGCTGCATACCTCGTCGGCGGCCAAGACCATCGACCGCATCATCGACGTGTTCCCGGCCGGGGAAAAGCCAATGGTCCGCTCGATGCTCTCGGAGTCGCTGCGCGCGGTGATCTCGCAGTCGCTGCTCAAGAAGGTGGGCGGCGGCCGTACCGCGGCGCATGAGATCATGGTGGGCATCCCCGCCATCCGCAACCTCATCCGCGAGGACAAGGTGGCGCAGATGTACTCGGCCATCCAGACCGGCCAGCAGTACGGCATGCAGACCCTGGACCAGAACCTCGCCGACCTGGTGAAGCGCGGCCTCGTGACCCGCCAGGAAGCCTCGACTTATGCGAAGAACAAGGAAGGCTTCCGGTAGGTTGGCGACGCCGGGCTTCTCACGCCCGGGGGGTAGGAGCGCGCCTTGCGCGCGACAGCTTTTCGCGAATAAGCCACCGGCCCTGTTGCTCCTGGCCCCAGAAGCTGTCGCGCGCAGGCGCGCTCCTACACAGATAGGGAAGCGCGCCATGCCTGTGAGTACCATGTGCGCCTTGGGCGAGGGAGGCGTGCCGGGCGCCCGGGAGCGTGAATCGCGTCCCTGCGCGCTCCCCTGCCACAGGTATATGATCGCCTCCACAGGGGACGCCGGCCCGGTCCGGCAATGGGATACAGGCCATGAGCGACTTCGATTTCACTTCTTTCCTCAAGCTGATGGTGCACAAGCAGGCCTCCGACCTGTTCATCACCGCCGGCGTCGCGCCTTCCATGAAGGTGCAGGGCCGTATCGTGCCCATCACGCAGAGCCCGCTGTCCGCGCAGCAGTCGCGCGACATGGTCCTGAACGTGATGACGCCCGCCCAGCGCGAGGAGTTCGAGAAGACCCACGAGTGCCAGTTCGCGATCAGCGCCTCGGGCATCGGCCGCTTCCGCGTGTCGTGCTTCTACCAGCGCAACTGCGTCGGCATGGTGCTGCGCAGGATCGAGTCGAAGATTCCCACGCCGGAAGAACTCAACCTGCCGCCGATCATCAAGCAGCTGGCGATGACCAAGCGCGGCATCATCATCTTCGTCGGCGGTACCGGTACCGGTAAATCGACCTCGCTGGCCTCGATGATCGGCTACCGCAACCAGAATTCCACGGGCCACATCATCACCATCGAAGACCCGATCGAATACGTGCACAAGCACGAGGGCTGCATCATCACCCAGCGTGAGCTCGGCATCGATACCGACAGCTGGGAGAACGCGCTGAAGAACACCCTGCGCCAGGCCCCGGACGTGATCATGATCGGCGAAGTGCGCACGCGCGAGACGATGGAGCACGCGATCAACTTCTCGGAAACCGGCCACCTCTGCCTGTGCACCCTGCACGCGAACAACGCCAACCAGGCACTGGACCGCATCCTGCATTTCTTCCCGGAAGACCGCCGCCAGCAGCTGTTCATGGACCTTTCCCTGAACCTCAAGGGCATCGTGGCGCAGCAGCTGATTCCCACGCCGGACGGCAAGGCGCGCCGGGTGGCGGTGGAAGTGCTGCTCGGCACGCCGCTTGCCCAGGATTACATCCGCCAGGGCGAGATCCATAAGCTCAAGGAGCTGATGCGCGATTCGAACCAGCTCGGCATGCGCACCTTCGA
The DNA here is from genome assembly GCF_056755555.1 of Luteibacter sp. SVR4-7G. Classification (NCBI taxonomy): domain Bacteria; kingdom Pseudomonadati; phylum Pseudomonadota; class Gammaproteobacteria; order Lysobacterales; family Rhodanobacteraceae; genus Luteibacter; species Luteibacter sp. SVR4-7G. Next base: position 19,336 of record NZ_JBPGXO010000037.1, read on the forward strand.
CCAGAGCCTGGTGGAGCTGTACCACGCGGGCGAGATCTCCTACGAGGACGCCCTCCGCCACGCCGACAGCTCCAACGAAGTCCGCCTGCGCATCAAGCTGGCCCAGGGTGGCGACGCGCATACGCTGTCGCAGGGGCTGGAAGGCGTGGAGATCGACAAGAGCAACGATCGCAATACGTTCGGCGGCATGCTTCACCGCTAACCGCGGGTCCGAACTGCACCGCTAAACCATGGGGCCGACACGATTGTAGGAGCGCGCCTTGCGCGCGCTGAGTCTTTCGCGAAGAGCTGTCGCGCGCAAAGCACGCTCCTACATTTTCACGCTACGCAGGGGCTTACTTGGCCGCGCCGGAAACGGTCAGGCCGCTGGCGTCGACGCTCTTCACGCCCTTGACGCTCTTGGCCAGGTGCTCAGCCTTGTTCTTTTCGCCGGCCGTGGCGACCGTGCCGGTCAGAGTGACCGTGCCATCCTTGGTCTCCACCGAGATGTCGGTGGCCTTGACGTTCTTCGCGGTAGCGAATTCCGACTTCACCTTCGTGGTGATCCAGCTGTCATCGACCTTGCCGGCGACGGTCTGGTTATCGCCCTTCGAGGAGGCCGCCGCGGAGTCCTGCGCATAGACCTGCGCGAAGGGAGCCGCGCCGATACCGGCGACAAGAGCGGCGGCGAACAGGGCTTTACGGAGGTTGGCGTGGTTCATGGGTGAACTCCTTCATATCTCGCGCTAATGGGTCTGGCGATGGCGCCACGCGCTGTGGCTGCCGGTCGCGGGGCCTATGGAAGCAGCGCATCCGTGAACGATTCGTGCCGAAAAATCCTGTTCGTTCAGGATGGTGGCATCCCACTTTGTGGGGAGGCCGGAACCATGCGGGCGTGTTCTTATGCCGCTCGCTCCTGCCCCCGGTCTTCCCCTGGATCGCCCTCGCTCTCCGAAACGGACATATATGTCGTCGAAATACACTCGTGTGCTAATCGCCGCTCTCGTCGCCCTTTCGATCGTACCGGTATGCAGCATGGCCACCGCCAGCGCCGCCAGCGCCGCCGTGCAACGTGGCCGCTACCTCGTGCAGTTCGGCGGGTGCAACGACTGTCACACATCCGGTTATGCGCAGCGCGAAGGGAAGGTTCCCGACAGCGAATGGCTCGAGGGTGATGCGGTCGGCTTCACTGGCCCATGGGGTACGACGTACCCGGTGAACCTGCGCCTGACGCTTAGTCAGATGAGCGAAGACGTCTGGGTCACCTATGCGCATAGCCTCCATGCGCGGCCGCCCATGCCGTCTTTCACTCTCAACATCATGAAGGAACAGGACCTGCGCGACATTTACCGGTTCATCCGGTCGCTCGGGCCGGGCGGTGCGCCTGCGCCGGCGTATGTGCCGCCGGGCAAAAAACCCGCTGGGCCGCGGGTGATCTATCCGGGTGTCGCCCCATAAGATAAAACGCCCGCGGAAGCGGGCGTTTTCATGCGCCGCTCGCATTCCGGTAGTCCTTTGGATCAGCGGACATCGATCACCGTTCCGGCCCCGCCCTTCGCTACAGGGCGGTAGCGGGAGCTTGGAATGGGTACATTTTTCGCGAGAACGGCTTTGATGCCCGCAGCGGGAGTCGCTTGACCAAGCCAGTAGCCCTGCCCTTGTGTACATCCGTTTCGCTTCAAACAGCTGAGCTGCTCGGGATCCTCGATGCCCTCGGCGACTGAGGTCAGGCCAAAACCTTCGGCAAGGCCCACGATCGCGCGAATGACCACGAGGCTGTAGTGATCGGTGACCACATGCATGACAAAGCGCCGGTCAATCTTGATCTTATCGAGGGGGAATGACAGCAGTTGGGCCAGCGTGGCGTACCCGGTACCGAAATCGTCGAGAACAATGTGTACTCCGTGCTCGCGCAGTTGCTCCATGGCCGATCGTGCCTCATCGACACGCTCCACCATAACGCTTTCCGTGATCTCGATCTCCAGTCGCGGAGGACTAAGCCCATGCTCGGCCAGCACGGCCAGGATTCGAGGCACAAGGCCGGGATCTTTGAGTTGGATCGCCGACACATTGAACGCCATGAATAAATCACCCGGCCAGTGACGGGCATCAGCACAAGCGCGACGAAACAGCTGATCGCCGAGAACGCCGATCAGGCCGATCTCTTCGGCCAGCGGAATAAAGTCCTCAGGAGAAACCTCACCTAGCACTTCGTCGTTCCATCTTGCCAGCGCTTCGAATCCGACGATCCGATTGTCGTTTAGCGATACAAGTGGCTGGTAATGCGGAACGATGGCATGGCAGTTCACGGCCCTGCGCAGCCTTTTCTCCATCAGTATGCGTTGATCGACGTGGGCGTCCATTCCCATCTCGAAAAAGCGGATTGATGACTGGTCGTCCGTCTTACCCCGAGAGATCGCCCGTTCGGCGTGCTGAATCAAGGCGGCCGACGTCATGCCATCGCTCGGCGCCACGGCGATGCCGATGCTCACACCTAAGGTGACGGCAGTGTCGTCGATCGAAAATTCCTCTGACATCGCCAACACGATGCGACGGGCCAGCCCGGCCGGCTCATCCAGTGAAACAATCCTCGGCATGGCGATCGCAAAAGCGTCGCCCCCCGTCCTGGCCAAGACAGCGCCCTCCCGAAGCAGTGCCGCGATACGGCCGGCAACATCGATGATCATCTTGTCCCCCGCCCCGTGTCCGTGCAGGTCGAAGACGCGTTGATATCCCTCGAGGACGACCACAAGAGTAGCCGCCGCGTCTGCATGAGCCATGGCGCTAAGGTGCTCGTCCAGTTGCTGGGCGAAGAAGCGTCCGTTAGGTAGCCCTGTGAGGTGGTCATGTCCGGAAAGCATGAGCGCTTCCCGCTCGGCGCGGAGTCGACGCGTCATTTCGCGGCTAAAGTCTCTATAACGGCGAATGCCATAGACAGGCCCGGCGACACTGAGAACGAAACCCACAAACAGGATGTCGTCCAACTCAAGGTGTTGGTAAGACAGCGCCAACGCGAAAATCCGCCGGGGCAGACCGAAGATGTGCGCGAGGGCATATGCAATTCCGGCAAGGGCGAAGAGGAAAACCCCATCGCGAACATCACGTCGCAGCCATGCCACCCGCACGATGCGCCCGTACAGCCCCTTCCATGCGTCGAACCATTTCTTCATGACTCGACTCCCATTTGAACGAATATGCGAATGGGCACTAGCCGCGCCAGGCGGAAGGCTTACCTCAAACTCAGTATGTTCATAACGGGGTGGGCGGGCGTGAACGCCTGCTCACGTCAGTTTCACCTGTCCGCCCGCGATATGGCTTTCTAGTGCGTTGAGCTCCGAACGCACCGGCGGCCTCTTAGGCGTCGGATGTGACATCGCCCCATCGTATGGTGACGCCTCGTCATCACTGACGCGGCACTTCGCCTTGCCCACGAACTACCCTCGCTCTGCATCAGCTCCGGTTTTCGGCCCGGACAATGACTGACGCGCTCGTGAGGGGAGCATGCCAAACTACTGGGGCCCACGATGTCGACCTTCTTCGTTAACCAGCTCGACTTCATTTTCTTCTTCTATGGCCTGGCCTTTATCCTGCTCGGCACGACCTGTCTGGCGATTGCGAGAAGCAAAGGCAATGGAGAGGCCTGGGCGATACTGGGCGGATTTGCCTTTATCCATGGCGTGGGTGAATGGCTTGACCTGACCGCGTTGATCGTGGGCGATGGCTTGGCCTTCTCGGTCGTGCGCACGATGCTCATGACGGTCTCGTTCGTGTTGTTGCTGGACTTCGCCCGGCTGGAAGCGATTCGCCTCGGCTTGAACCTTCCCGGGCGATGGATGTACGTGCCGCTGATGATGTTCGTGGCATTGGTCGGCCTCGCCACCGGCGTCACCGCCGCGAACGTTGCCGCACGCTATGCCATCGCACTCCCCGGCGCGCTGGGGGCGGGTCTCGCATTGGCTTGGGGGGCGAGGACGCTATCGGGCGGGGCTCGGCTCGCCGGCGTCTCTGCGGCGCTTGGGCTTGTGCTGTATGCCGTTGCCGCGGGCGCGATCGTTCCGACCGCGGCCTTCTGGCCGGCGAACACCGTGAACCACGCCTGGTTCGTCGGCCTGACGGGAACACCCATTCAACTCATCCGCGGATTGCTGGCATGCTGGATTGCGTTTTCTGTCTGGGCGATCTGGGTGCAGCAGTTGGCCCGGCAACTCGCCTCGGCCAGATATACCGCGTTCGTACGCCAGCAGTTCGCCTGGACCCTGGTCGCCATGGGGACCATTCTCGTCTCGGGTTGGACGCTTACGGAATTCCTCGGCGGAATCTATCGGCAAAACGTGCAGGAAGAGTCGCGCCGCGATATCGATCTGCTGGCGAGCCGGCTTACCGGGGAGACGGCCACGGTCGATGCCATGGTGAAGGCGCTTGCCGGATCCGCGTCGATCCGGCCGTGGCTGACCGACGCCAGCCGCCCGGACCATGACGCCGGCCAAACGTTCCTCGACCTGGGTGTCGAGGCTGCGGGCGCCCAGCGAGGTTACATAGTCGATGGGATGGGCGCCGTGGTGGCGTCGTCCAATCCACGGGACCTCCGGCAGGGAGCGCCGAGTTACGCGTCCGCGCCGTATTTTCGGCAAGCCATGGCCGGGGAGGGAGGTTATCAATTCGTTTTCGACGCCGCGGCCGGGCTGCACGAGTATCACGCGAGCCAGCCGATCCGCGACGAGGGCGGCAAGGTCGTCGGGGCGGCGGTCCTCACGAAATCGCTGGAACTCTTTGAAGCGGATCTGCGGCAGTACGACCGCCCCTACTTCTTCATCGATCCGCAAGGCGTGGTGGTGATGACGAATCGACCCGATGCGCTGCACCGTACGCTCTGGTCACTTCCGGCTGAGACAAAGGCATCGGTGTCGCGCGAACTCGGCAAGTTGGACGATCGCCCCATGCTCGAGCACGAGGTCGTAGACGGAACATGGGCGACGGTCGACAACGAACGCAACTATGTGCGCCGTCGTTTTGCCGAGCACAGCCAGTGGTCTCTCGTGATCCTGAAGCCGACTCGCGAGATCTTCGCCACTCGTTTCCTGGGCATTGTCATCACCCTTTTGGTGACGGTCATGACGTTGATTTATCTACTCGGTAAAGGACGCTGGGTACATGATGACGTCCTGGCGGACAATCGCATCCGAATGCAGGAGCTGACCCGGGATCTGGGCGCCAAAGCGACCACGGATGCTCTCACCGGCTTGCGCAATCGACTGGACTTCGATCAGACGCTGGCCAGTGAAATGATGCGATCCGAACGCTATGGGACGCCACTGGCGGTGATCCTCTACGACATCGACCACTTCAAACGGGTAAACGACACCTACGGCCACCTGGCCGGTGACAAGGTCCTCGTCCAGCTGGCCCGGTTCATGCCGAACCTCATCCGTAAAACCGACTTCCTCGCCCGTTGGGGCGGCGAGGAATTCATCGTTCTCGCCCCAGGATCCGGGGGCCCGATGGCATTCCAGGCGGCCGAGAAACTGCGCGACGCCGTCGGCCAAGTCATCTTCGAAGATGTCGGCACGGTCACTTGCAGTTTTGGCGTGGCGCAATGGGCGCCCGGTGAAAGCGCGGCCGAGTTCATCGCCCGTGCGGACGAGGCGCTCTACCGAGCGAAGGCCAATGGTCGCAATCAGGTGGTATTGGCTCCCCAATCCGGAACCATCGATGCCGAAATAAGCCCGGCGGGCTCGCGTTAGGCGTCGATAGTCCGGTACGCCCGGTCATGCTCACGCTGCCATCTCGTCGGGCTGCCTGCGGTTGTGTCAGGGTTGCGTCGGAGTCACGCGGAGCTCGAGACAAACGGGGTCATGACGTGGTGTCTCGGGCCGTTCGTTGCCAAATAGCGGTGGGAACAAAAAAGGCGCCCGGAAGGGCGCCCTTTTTGATCCGCGCGTTGTTTACTTATTTGTATTCGACCGCGCCGGAGATCACGAGGCCCTTGTCTTCGACGTGCGTCTCGCCCGAGACCTGCACGATGCGCGCGGCCTGTGCCTTCATCGCATCGAACTGCATCTTGGAGCGCTCCGCGGCGGAAGCCTGCGCGGCCTGGTCATCGGGTGCCCCGTCGGCACCCGCGGCTTCGGCCATGGAGTTTGCATAGGCCTGCGCCTTGTCGGCCATCACGTCGACCCAGACGCGGTACATGTCGCCATTGAGGTGCAGCCGCCCTAGGCGGCCGGCATCGCCGACTGCGCCCATCAACATCTCGTCGAGCTTGGCATCCTCGCCTTCGCCGACACCGATCACGATGGCCTGGCCATTCATCGCCGCCCAACCCGGCATGCCAAGCATTCCGGTGATGTTCTGCGGCAACGGTGCCGGCTTGCCGTCGCCGGCCAGCTTGAAATCGCCGCCGAGCATCGCCTGGCCCATGGCGAGCAGGCCGGCCGGGTTGCGCGTGCCCAGCAGCACGCGACCGGTGAAGGTCGGCATCTGCTGTCCGCCCACGGGCGGCTTGAACGAATCGAGCACGATGCGCACGCCGCGGATATCGCCGAACGGCGGAATGGCGGCCTGCTGCATGGTCGAACCAAGCTTCGCGAAACTGTCGTTCATGCCGGCGAAGGCAGGGCACTCGAACGGCTTGGCGGCCACGGCGTCGGACTGGGTGGTGAAGAACGTGCGGATCTGTTCGACAGGCAGCGCGAGGCTGACGTCGAACGGGCCGGAAGCTTCTTTGCCAAGGCCCGGCAGCTCCACCTTGAGGCCCGAGAAAGCCTTGGCGATGTCGTCGGCAAGCGCCACGTCGACGCGCTGCTCCTGGTGGTGCAGGTCGAGGCGGGTGTAGCCGAAGCTGAGCGACGGCACGCGCGCGGCGATCCGGTTGGCTTCGGTGACACAGCTGGGCGGCGGCACGGGCACCGGTTCGCCGGTCTTGGCCGACTGGTGCTTGAGGAAGGCCGAGAAGAGCGGGTCCTTGCCGGCCGCAACGAGCGGCAGCAGGCGGACGAGGTCCACCTGGCCGACGGCGTAATCTTTGTAGCCCTTGTCCTTGGCGAGGTCGGCAAGGCGGCCGTCGTCCTGCAGGTTCTTCGCGGGGCGGTCGACGCCGAGGGCCTGACGGATGGCCGGTTGTGCGGCGTCGGCAGGCAGCAGCGACACCACGGCCTGCTTGCCGACGGTGGCGATGACAAGCTGCAGGCCGGAGTCGGAAAGGGTGACGTGGCGGTAGGCCTGGCCACCGGCATCGGCCGTGTCCAGCTTCTTGCCGTAGGCGGTTTCGATGCGGCCGACGAAGGCGTCCCAGGAGGACGGATCGGCGAGTGCGACGCGGGCGACCGGGCTCAGGCCGACACCATAGATGGCCGAACCCGTCTTGATGTCGAGCCCCATGTTCTTCAGGGCGACCTCGGCCGTCTTGCCGTCGAATTCGGCGGCGAAGGCCTTGAGCAGGCGGGCGCCTTCGGCATTGCCCTTCGTTTCCAGGTCCTGCGCAAGCGACTTCATCTGGGCCACTTCGCCAGGCAGGTCGTTATTGGCCTGGGAAAGCAGCGCCTCGTAGGCGTCGTCGTCGAGCTTGTCGAGGTTCGCCAGCACGTAGGGCGTGTCGGCCGGCACGAAGGCCAGCGGGGCGTCCTTGTCCTTATGGCCACAGGCCGCCAGCAAAACGCTGGCGACGCCGAGCGCGATGAGTCGCTTCGTCGGTCGCATCGTATATCCCATTATCCGGTTGGTCCCTTGGTCCGGTCATTATGCCGGAACCGCGGGGCCGGAAGACGGCTCCGCGGCGCTCTGGCGTAAATTCCTGCGGGCTATCGACCCATCACCTCGGCCAGGACCGCCATGCGAACGAAAACCCCGTTGCCGACCTGTTCGAGGATGCGCGACTGGGCGCCGTCGGCCACGTCCGGGGCGATCTCGATGCCCCGGTTGATCGGACCTGGGTGCATCACCAGACAGCCCTTGGCCGCGCGGGCGAGGCGCCGGCTGTCGAGACCGTAGCGTTCGAAGTAGGCGGCCTCATCGGGCAGGTCGGTGGAAGCCATGCGCTCCTTCTGCAGGCGCAGCATGATGACCGCGTGGGCGCCTTCGATCGCCGCGTCGAAATCGTCGTGGTAGGTCACGCCTTCCAGCTCGCCCTCGGCCGGGAGGAGCGAAGCGGGGCCGACGATGCGGACATCCCTGGCGCCCAGCGTGGTGAAGGCGTGCACGTCCGAACGGGCCACGCGCGAATGGCGCACGTCGCCGCAGATGACGATGCGCAGCTTACGAAAATCCGGATGGTGGTTGCGGATGGTCAGCGCGTCCAGCAGGCCCTGGGTGGGGTGGGCGCGGTTGCCGTCGCCGGCGTTCACCACCGAGACGCCGCTCATCGCGTGGCGCACGAGGGCCTCGGGCGTGCCCGATTCCTTGTGCCGGACGACGATCGTGTCCAGGTGCATGGCCTCGAGCGTGTGCAGCGTGTCGAACAACTCCTCGCCCTTGGCGGTGGAGGAAAAGCCGATATCGAAATTGATCACGTCCGCGCCCAGCCGGCGTGCCGCCAGCTCGAACGAGGTGCGCGTACGCGTGGAGGGTTCGAAGAACAGGTTGAGCACCGTGCGCCCCGACAGCAGGTCGAGCTTGCGGGTGCCGTGCGCAGTCGCTTCGCGCATGCTGTTGGCGCGATCGAGGAGGCGCTCGATGGCCTCGCGCGGCAGGTTCTCGAGGGTGGTCAGATGGCGCAGGCGGTGTGACATGACGTCCTCAAGGCGGATGGAGAAAACGGAAGGGAACGTTCGGCGCTCATGCCTGCACGAGGTACGACTCGAGGATGACAGCCGCGGCCTCCGCGTCGATCGTTTTCGCGTCGGATCGCTTTCGCGTTCCCGCGGCGCGGCCTGCGGCGAAGCGGCGCGCCGCTTCCTGCGAGCTCATGCGCTCGTCGGCAAAGGCGACAGGCAGGGCATAGCGTTCGCCGATGCGCTCGGCGAAGCGGCGGGCGGTGCGCGTCATCGGCTGTTCCTTGCCCTCGTTGTCGAGCGGCAGGCCGACCACCAGTTCCGCCGGCAGCCATTCGCGGCGCAGCGTGTCCAGGGCATTCCAGTCGGGTTCGCCGTCGCGCACGGGTACCGCGGCCAGCGCGCGCGCGGTACCGGTGAGCCGGTTGCCGACGGCGACGCCGACGATCTTCGTCCCGACGTCGAAGCCGAACAGGCAGCTCATCGTGGCGTGCGGGTTCAGGCGTGGCCGGCGTAGCCGGTCAATTGGGAGGGATCGTGCACGCCGATCTTGCGTGCGGCGGCAATCCAGCGTTCGTCGATGGGCGTGTCGAACACGATGTGCTCGTCCGCACGGGTGGTGAGCCAGGCGTTGTCCATCACTTCCTGCTCGAGCTGTCCGGCGTCCCAACCCGCGTACCCGAGGGTGACCACCGCGCGCCGCGGACCTTCACCCGCGGCCATCGCCACGAGGATGTCGCGCGAGGTGGTGACCGACCAGTCTTCGTTCACCCGGTAACTGGAATCCCAGTTGCCGGGTTCGCGATGGAGCACGAAGCCACGCTCCTGCTGCACGGGGCCGCCAATCAGCACGGGGTAGTCCGCGATCTCGGGGTCGTCGCACGACAGTTTCATCTGTGCGAGCACGTCACCGAGGCGATATTCGGAAATCTGGTTGATCAGCAGGCCGACTGCGCCGTCCTCGCCGTGCTGGCACAGGAAGGCGACGCCGCGCGCGAACGGAGGTTCTGCGAGCGAGGGCATCGCGATGAGGAATTGACCCGCGAAGGTGTTGGCGATCGTCATGGCCTCATTGTAGCCGTTACGACCCTGAGCCGTGTGCGAACGTTCAGTGCTTTCCGGCTACCGTTCGGGTTCCGTCACAAGGAAAGCAGCTAATGCCCAAGCTCATGTTTGCAAAGGGTTTCGTGATCGCCTCACTGGGCTTCGCGGCCACTTCGCCGGCTTCCACGCCGGCCGCCTGGAAGGACTACGACCAACGGCTGGTGAAGGCCTGCGTCGCCACCAGCGGCCTGAAGGATGCGAAGCCCGTGGGCGGGCCCATCCATTACGACGACCGCGTGCCGGTCACGGCGCTGGTGCTGGCCGGGCGTTACCCGCAGAAACACATGAAGAACCGGCCGGGGCGCGAACTGTGCGTGTGGGACCGCAAGGCAGGAAAAGCGTATGTGAGCGAGGCGGACCAGCTGCTGCCGTAGGGCGCCGGGCCGATGTAGGAGCGCGCCTTGCGCGCGCTGAGTTTTTCGCCCCCGTACGCGAGCTAGCGCGCCAGCTCCAAGCCACGGCCTCAAAACATGTCGCGCGCACGGCGCGCTCCTACATCAATAATTTCGCAAGACGTTTCCGGGCAGGAACTGCCAGGTGCGGGTGATGTAGAGCTCGTCGACCCGGGTCTTGTCGGCCGGAAGGGCCGGGAAGGGGGCGGCCAGCCGCACGATGCGCTGGGCGGCGTCGTCCAGCACCTTCTGGCCGGAACTCTTGATCACGTCCAGGCTCTTGATCGAGCCGTCGCGGTTGAGGCCCACGGTGAGCACGAGCTCGCCGTGCAGCCCCTGGCGCCGCGCCTCGTCGGGATAATTGAGATTGCCGACGCGCTCCACGCGGTTCACCCAGCCCTTCATGTAGGCGGCGTAGACGTACTCGCGGGTGTTCGAGGAGATGAATTTCTTCTTCGGACGCTTGGCATACGCCTGCGATTGTTCGCGGATCTCGGCGGCCAGCCGGGCCATTTCCGCCCGCCGCTGCACCTCCTCGTCCGCTGCCGGAAGGGGGCGTTCTTTCTGCTCGGTCTGTTCCTTCGTCGTGTCCACGGCGAAGGCGGTTTCGCCGGTACTGGTCAGGAGCTGGCTGGGCGTGGCTTCGCGCGGGGCGGGGGCCCGCGCCTCCTCGGGTTCGGCGGCAAGGCTGTGCTGCGGCGTGGGCAGCAGCCCCGAGACCGGCTCGGAGGGCCGCGCAGCCTTGTCCTTGTCGCCGCCGCCCGAGTTGTTTGCCTGGGCGAGGAAGTCCGCCTTGTCCGGCGGCTCCTGGTTGGCGACGTCCACGAGGGTGACGTCGAGCGTGGGCACGCTCGGACGCGGCTTTTCCGCCTCGAAGGTGATGCCGAGGATGACGACACCATGCAGCAGCAGCGAGAACAGCAGGGTCGCGCCGAACAGGTCGGCGCCGGTGGCGCGGGTCGTCATCGGGCCTCGATAGCGTTGAACAGCAGCCCGGCGATGTTAATCCCGAAGCGGGCGTCCAGCTCGCGCAGGCCGGTCGGAGATGTGACGTTGATCTCGGTCAGGTAGTCGCCGATGACGTCCAGGCCCACGAAGCGCAGCCCGCGCCTCACCAGCTCCGGGGCGATCTGGGCGGCGATCCAGCGGTCGCGGTCGGACAAAGGTATGCCTTCGCCACGGCCGCCGGCGGCCAGGTTGCCGCGGAACTCGTCGCCCTGCGGAATGCGCGCGAGGGCATACGGCACCGGCTCGCCGTCGATGAGCAGGATGCGCTTGTCGCCGGAGGTGATCTCGGGGATGTATTTCTGCGCGATGGTGAAATGGCGGCCGCCGTCGAGGAGCGTTTCCAGCATCGAATTGAGGTTGCTGTCGCCGGCCTTCACCCGGAAGATGCCGCGCCCGCCCATGCCGTCCAGCGGCTTGAGCACCGCCTCGCCGTGTTCGGCCACGAAGGCCTTCAACTCGCCCCGGTCGCGCGAAACCAGGGTGGGAACGATGCACTGCGGGAAGTCGAGGGCGAACAGCTTCTCGTTGCAGTCGCGCAGCGAGCGAGGGTCGTTCACCACCTTGCAGCCCGCGCGCTGCGCGCGCTCCAGCACCATGGTGTCGTAGATGAACTGGGCATCGACCGGCGGGTCCTTCCGGGCCAGCACGATGTCCACCTCCGCCAGGGGGCGCCACTCGGCCTCGCCGAGCGTGAACCATCCCGACGGATCGTCTTTCACGGTGAGGGGGCGAAGACGTGCCCAGGCCTCTCCGCCGCGCAGCGCCAGGTCGCCCTGCTCCATGTACAGAAGGGCATGCCCGCGGCGGGAGGCCTCGAGGAGGAGGGCGAAGGTGGTGTCCTTGGCGATCTTGATGGATCGGATCGGGTCCATCAGGACGGCGACGGAGAGTGGCATGGGTGCATCCCGCAGGCAGGAAAGGTGCCAAGTCTAGTGAACGCGGCCCCGAATGGGGGCGGGTTCGGCAGGGGAAGCTTTTTCTTTAAGAACAATTCATCTTGACGGCGCCCCGGCCAACCATTAAACAGCGGTCGGGAGGAACGCCGAAGAGCGGGCCGCCGGAGCCATGGTTCCGGACAACGACCTGGCGCACGGAACAGTCGGCCGAAAACCGGCTATCCTGCGACGGTATTTGCGGTTTTTTTTCGTGGGACGGGGGCGCAGTGAACGTAAACGGACGCGGTAACGACCTGACCGGTTTGCGGGTCATGGTCATCGACGATTCCAAAACCATCCGACGTACAGCGGAAACCCTGCTGAAGAAGGAAGGCTGCGACGTACTGACCGCCGTCGACGGGTTCGAGGCCCTCGCCAAGATTTCCGACCAGAAGCCGAACATCATTTTCGTCGACATCATGATGCCGCGCCTCGACGGGTACCAGACCTGCGCGCTGATCAAGAACAACGCCCAGTTCCGCAGCACTCCGGTGATCATGCTCTCGTCGAAGGACGGCCTGTTCGACAAGGCGCGCGGCCGCATCGTCGGCGCGGAGCAATACCTGACCAAGCCTTTCACCCGCGACGAACTGCTCGGCGCGATCCACCGGTACGCAACGGCGAGCTGACCGAATTCCCACGCTAGACAACGTCCAGGGGGACGTGTGGCAAACATTCTCATCATCGACGACTCGCCCACCGACGTCCGCGTGTTCACCACGCTGCTGGAGAAGGCGGGTTTTTCCGTTTCCAGCGTCGACAATGCGGAGGCTGGGCTCGACCGCATCAAGGCGAACAAGCCGGACCTAGTGATCATGGACGTGATCATGCCGGGCATGAACGGCTTCCAGGCCACCCGCACGCTTAGCCGCGATCCGAACACGGCCGACGTGCCGGTGGTGATGATCACCACCAAGTCCATGGAGACCGACCGGGTCTGGGGCCTGCGCCAGGGTGCGAAGGCCTTCATCACCAAGCCGGTCAACGAGAAGGAGCTGCTCTCGACCATCGCCAGCCTCCTGCCGAACACGACGCATTGAGGACGCCATGAGCGAGAACGCGGCACTCACGCCATTCGAACTGCTCGCCCACTACGAGCGGGCGTGCCTCGCGCATTCCGCCGACGCTCCCGAGCGCGTGGAATCGCTCGGCTTGTGGCGCGGCATCGGCTTTCGCGTGGGTCGCCGCGCCTTCGTCAGCGGCATCGAGGAAATCAACGAACTGCTGGCCGTGCCGTCGCTCACGAACGTCCCCGGCACCCAGCCCTGGCTGCTGGGCGTGGCGAACGTGCGCGGCAATCTCGTGCCCGCCATTGACCTGGGCCGCTTTCTCTTCGACGAGCGCACGCCGGCCTCGGAGCGTGCCCGCCTGCTGCTGGTCCGCCAGCACGGCGGCACCGTGGGACTGCTGGTCGACGAGGTGTTCGGCCAGCGTACGATGGACGATGCCGAGCGGGGCGGCGGGGAAGAAGAACACGATCCGCGGCTGGCGCGCTTCGTCACGGAAAACGTGCAGATCGGCGAGCAGGCGTTCGGACTTTTCAGCATGAGCCGCCTGGTTCGTGCGCCGGATTTCCGGCAGGCGGCGCTTTAAGCGTCTCCATGGGGGAGGGGACGGCCGGGTGGCCGCCCCTGACAGGATGAGCGGAGCCGGCACGGCCGGCCCCGCGATGGGAACGGAGGGGCGGTCCCCGGACCGCTTCGTCATTGCTTTGCCAGGTTTGGGTGAGGTGGGATATGAGCACGACAGCAGGCGGCGCAGGCCGGGAACGCGGTTACACGATCGTCATCGTGTTCCTGCTCCTGGCGATCGGTTTGGCGTCGGTCGACTTCTGGTGGCTGAACGATAAGAACGGCGAGGATCGCGAAGCCATCGCGCTCACGACCCAGGTGCAGGTGCTTTCGCAGCAGACCGCGAAGTACGCGCTCGAGGCGTCGGACGGGAACCGCGACTCCTTCCGCGAACTGGCCGCCACGAGGAACACGATCGATTCGGCCGTGCAGCGCCTGGTCAAGGGCGACGAGAAGACCGGCATGCCGGCGTACGCGGACGGCAACCTGACCAACGCCGGCCGCTCGGTCGGTGCGTTGGCCAACGCCTGGCACCAGCTGGACGCGGATATCGGCAAGATCCTCTCGAATAAGGACCTGGTCCTGTCCTCGGGCGAACGCGCCGACCTCTTCGCCAAGCAGATGCCCCTGCTGAACGCCCGCACCGACGAGGTGCTGAACATCGTCCAGCAGAAGAACGCCTCGGTGGAACAGACCTTCACCCTGGCCCGCTGGATGCTCATGGCCGACCGCATGATCCGCCGCGTGCAGGAGATCCTGCAGGGCGGCGACGGCGCGCAGTCCGCGGCCGACGGCCTGTCCCGAGACGCGCAGCTGTACGGCGCGGTGCTGAAGGGCCTGATCGACGGCAACCCGGATGGTGGCGTCCGCGCCATCAGCGACGGCAACGCGCGCAAGATCCTCGAAGGCATGCAGACCTCCTGGGCCGACCTCGTCGATCCGGTGAACCAACTGGTCACCGCGTCACCGAACCTGCAGGACGTGAAGCGGGCGGGCAACCAGGCCTCGCTGGATTCGCAGACCGTGCTGCTCCGCGCGAACGAGTCCGCCGACCAGATCGCCAAGCTGCCGCTGACACGCCTGTTCCCGAACGTCTGGTGGGGCCTGCTCGGCGCCATCGGCGCGGTGCTGTTCGCGCTGCTGCTGGTCTACAACCTCGTGCGCGACCAGCGCCGCCGCTTCGAGACCACCTCCGAACTGAACCAGCGTAACCAGACCGCGATCATGCGCCTGCTGGACGAGATGGGCACGCTTGCCGAAGGCGACCTGACCATCAAGGCCACGGTGACCGAAGACATCACGGGCGCCATCGCGGACGCCATGAACTCCGCCGTGGACGAGATGCGCAACCTCGTGACCACGATCAACGAGACCGCAGTGCGCGTCTCCGCGGCGGCGCAGGAAACCCAGGCCACCGCCATGCACCTTGCCGACGCGGCGGAACAGCAGGCGCAGCAGATCACCTCGGCGACCTCCGCGATCAACCAGATCGCGACCTCGATGGACACGGTGTCGAAGGATTCCGCGGAATCGGCGGACGTGGCGCAGCGCTCGGTGCAGATCGCCTCGCGCGGCGCGGAAGTGGTGCGCGAGACGATCCAGGGCATGGACTCCATCCGCGACCAGATCCAGGAAACCTCCAAGCGCATCAAGCGCCTCGGCGAGTCGTCGCAGGAGATCGGCTCGATCGTGGAACTCATCAACGACATCGCCGAGCAGACCAACATCCTGGCGTTGAACGCGGCCATCCAGGCGGCCTCGGCCGGCGAGGCGGGCCGAGGCTTCGCGGTGGTGGCGGACGAAGTGCAGCGCCTCGCCGAACGCTCGGCGAGCGCGACGAAGCGAATCGAGACCCTGGTGCAGACGATTCAGTCGGATACCAACGAAGCGGTCAGCTCGATGGAACAGACCACCGCGGAAGTGGTGGCCGGTGCCCGCCTGGCGGAGGACGCCGGTACGGCCCTGGGCGACATCGAACGCGTTTCGAACGACCTTTCTGCGCTGATTCAGAACATCTCCGCCGCGGCGCGCCAGCAGTCGGCCGCGGCCACCGACACTTCGGCGACCATGAACGTCATCCAGGAGATCACCTCGCAGACGTCGCTGGGCGCCAGCCAGACGGCCGAGTCGATCGGCAACCTGGCCCAGCTCGCGAACGACCTGCGCCTGTCCGTCGCGAACTTCAAGCTGCCGGGCTAATGCAGTGAGACTTCAAGACCATACCGATTTCACCACGCTGCACTGGGTCAAGGCCGAGCTCGACGACGCCTTGGCGAAGGCACGCCAGGCCCTCGAGTCGTACGTCGAGGACTCGCGGGATGCCTATGTCATGCACACCTGCGCCGCGGACCTGCACCAGGTCCACGGCACGCTGCGTATGGTCGAGCTGTACGGCGCGGCGATGGTCGTCGGCGAGATGGAGCAGCTGGTCGCGGCCCTGATCGACGACCGTGTTGCCCAGCGCGACGATGCTTATGCCGCGCTCATGCGCGGCATGATGCAGATGCCCGATTACCTCGAGCGCCTGCAGAGCGGCCATCGCGACGTGCCCATCGTGCTCCTGCCGCTGCTGAACGACCTGCGCGCCAGCCGCGGCGAGCAGTCGCTGCACGAGTCCGCGCTGTTCACGCCCAACCTCGACGCCATGCTGCCGGCGACGGCTCCCGGTGCGAACGATCCGGCCGCGGCCGAAGCCCAGCGCGGCGAACTCGCCGAACTGCGCGTGCGCTTCCAGCAGCAGCTGCTTTCGTGGTTCCGTGGCCAGGGCAACGAGCGCCAGTTGCTCGGCATGCGCGCCACGCTCGACAGCATCGCCGCGCGTTGCTACACGATCGCAGGCCGCCGCCTGTGGTGGATCGCGGCCGGCGTGCTCGAAGGCCTGGAGCGTGGCGTGCTGCGCGCACATGAGAAGGACGTGCGCCAGCTGATCGGTCGCGTGGACCGGTCGATCCGCGAACTGGTCGACGGGGGCGAAGAAGCCCTGCTCAACGGAGACGCCGACGAACTCGCGCGCAAACTGCTTTATTACGCCGCCCAGGCCAAGCCGGGCAGCGAGCGCATCGACGAGCTGCGACTGACTTATCGCCTCGAAGGCCTGTTGCCGCAGGCGTCGGAGCTCGAACACGCGCGCGGCTCGATGTCCGGTCACAACCGCGCACTGCTCGATACCGTCTCGGCGGCCATCAAGGACGACCTGCTGCGGGTGAAGGAATCGCTCGACCTGTTCCTGCGCCGTCCCGATGGCGATCCGGCCCAGCTTGGCCAGCAGACCGAGGTGCTCGACCGCGTCGGCGATACGCTGGGCATGCTCGCCCTCGGCGTGCCGCGCCGCGTCGTCGGCGAACAGCGCCGCATCCTCGGCGAGATCGCCGCCGGCACGCGCGAGCCGGACGAAGAATCCCTGCTCGACGTCGCCGGCGCGCTGCTCTACGTGGAAGCCTCGCTCGACGACCATATCGAGCGCCTGGGCGCCGACGGCGAGGCGCCGGCACCCAGCGACCTCGGCCCGTCGCCGCTGCCGCGCAGCGAAGCGCGCCACATCCTTTCCACCCTGATGCGCGAGTCCACCGCCAACACCGCCAAGGTGAAGGACGCCATCGTGGGCTTCGTGGAGTCCTCGTGGGACCACGAGCAACTGGCAGGCGCTCCGGCGCTGATGGCGGAGATCGGCGGCGCGATGCGCATGCTCGGTGCCAGCCGTCCGGCGGAACTCGCCGACGGCATCGGCCTGTTCATCCATCGCGAACTGCTCGGCGATCGCCGCGTGCCGAACGGCATGCAGATGGACCGCCTCGCCGACGCGCTGGCCGCGCTGGAGTATTACCTCGAGGCGGCGCGCGAACACCGCGGCGGCCTGGAACACATCCTCGACGTGACCCAGCAGAGCTTGGCCGAGCTCGGTTACTGGCCCGTGCCGGGCGAGAAGGGAGAAGACGAGGAAATCCTCGGCGATGCCGCGCTCGAGGACATCGAGGCGGCGGCGATCGAACACATCGCGGTACCCGAGACCAGTGCGGACGTCGACGAAACCATCGCCAGCTTCGCCGACAGCTTCGACCTGGTGGACGAACCGCCCGCGGAGGATGAAGTCGCCGCCGCGCCTCCTTCTCCCGTTTCCACCGTTTCCGAAGAGGCACTCGCCTCGCCGGCCGGTGAGGAAGACTGGGTGGAGATCGAGGAAGAGGTCGAGCAAGAAGTCGGTGGCTCCGGCATGGCCGAGTTCGCCGGCTTCCAGATCACGGTCGACGGCATCGACGACGAGATCCGCGAGATCTTCCTCGAGGAAACCGAGGAAGAGATCGGCAACCTGCGTGCCGCCCTGGGTCACTGGCTCGCTGAGCCGGAGCGAGTCGACGCGCTGGTTCCCATTCGCCGCTCGTTCCACACCCTCAAGGGCTCCGGCCGCCTGGTAGGCGCGCGCCTGCTGGGCGAGTTCTCCTGGAAAGTGGAGAACATGCTCAACCGCGTGCTGGACGGCTCGATCGCGTCGCACGAGGGCGTGCAGGCCCTGGTGCGCCATGCCGTCGATGCGCTGCCGCAGCTGAAGGCCGCGCTAGAAGGCGACGCCACGCCGGCCGCGCCGATCGCCGCGATCATGGAGACCGCCGACCGCCTGGCGATGGGCGACATGGCCTTCGTCGAAGAGGTGGCGCGCAATTCCATCCATCGCGTGCGCAGCAAGGTCAAGCGCCGCGTGCCTCGCGACACCATCGCAGCGGTGCCGACCGCCGGCTTCGCCGCCTACGGCCAGCCGCCCGTCGAGACGCCGGCGGAAACGCCGCAGGTCGCGGCTACAGCCGAATCGGTCGAACCCGTCGAAGCCGCTGAAGTCTCCGAAGCGGTCTACGCCGCACCGCCGTTGCCGCCGGTCGACGCGGTGCTGCTCGACATCCTGCGCGCGGAAGTGGCCCAGTACCTCACCGTGATCCGCGCCAACCTCGTGAGGGCCGAGCACGGCGAACTGCCGGTTGACGACGGCCTGCTGCGCGCGGTGCATACGTTGCACGGCGCCATCGGCATGGTCGACATCCCCGTCCTTATCCAGGTGCTGGCGCCTCTGGAAGGGCTGATCAAGCGTGTTCGCGCCACCGGCCTGCCATTGCGGCAGGATGGCGTGCGTGCGCTCACCGACACAGCCGACCTGGTCGACCATGTCATGGACCAGTTCGACGCACCAGACCCGCGCGTGCCGGACGTGGCCGCACTGGCGACGCACATTGCCGCGTTGCGCGACGAGCAGCCCGAGGCCACGGTCGCGCATATCCTCTACGAACCCGATCCGCTGCCACTCGACGACGAACTGGAAGCGGAGGCTTATCTGCCCGAAGAACCGGCAGAGCCGGGCATTCCTACCCTGGACGAGCAGCTGATCGCGGACGAGTTCGCCGAGGAGGCCGAACTGCCGGCCATCGAGCAGGCGCCGGTCGAGCCGATCGCTTCCAGCGACGCGTTTACCGCCGAGCTCCTGGCCTCGCTCGAGAACTTCGAGATCGACGCGCCCGACCTCGGAAAGCCCGAGGGCGAGGTCAAGCCGATTCTCAAATACGACGCAGGGGAAGACGCCGCATGGCGTTCGCTGCTGGGTGAGCTCGAACCGCGCCTGGACTTCGCGCCTGCGGAACTGGAGCCAGGGACGGAGCCGGAGTCGCAGTTCGAAGCGCAGCCGGTACCGGAAGCGGAATTGCGGTCCGAACTGACGCCGGAATCGGAGCCGGAATCGCTGTTTGAACTGCAGCCAGCATCCGAACCGGAAGCGCAGCCCGACCTGCAACTGGAACCGGAAGCGGAATCGCAGTCCGAGCCGGAGGTGGAATCCCTACCTCCGCTGGAATCCGAGCCGGAAGCGCAGCCCGAAGTCGAACTGAGCGCCGAGCCCTCGCCCGCATTGGTCCCGGAATTGTCGCCTTACGCCGACATCGATCCGGACCTGCTCGAGGTGTTCGTCGAGGAAGGCCGCGAGATCCTCGATCACGCGGACGCTGCGCTCGCCGCCTGGCGCGCCGAGCCCGAGCAACCCGAGCACGTGGCCGCCCTGCAGCGCGACCTGCATACGCTGAAGGGCAGTGCGCGCATGGCCGGCATCGCCGCGGTCGGCGATCTGTCGCACGCGATGGAAGCGCTGCTCGACGCGGTGGCCGGCGGCCAGCGCGCAAGCGACCGCCCTGCCATCGAGGCGACCGAGGCCGGCTTCGATCGCCTGCACGGCATGGTGCAGAGCATCGCGCTGAACAAGCCGGTGACGCTGACGGCAGCCGACATCGAACCGTTCTCGCGCCTGGCGGGTTCGCCCATCGCGCCGGATACGCTCACCGCCGAGGCTTACCGCGAAGAACGCGAGGCCGCGATCATGGAGCACGCCCCTGCATTCGATCCGCTGCCGGAGCCGGAAGCGCCGGCCGAGCCCGTCGTCGAACGCGACCTTCCCGAGCTCCTGCCGGAGTTCGAGGAAGAGGAACTGCAGCGTGCTTCGCAGGAGCAGATCCGCGTTCGCGCCGACATGCTCGACACGCTGGTGAACCATGCCGGCGAGGTGTCGATCTACCGTTCGCGCCTGGAACAGCAGACGGCCAGCTTCCGTTCGGCGCTCACCGAGCACGAGCAGACGGTCAGCCGCCTGCGCAGCCAGCTGCGCATGCTCGAGATCGAAACCGAGGCGCAGATCATCGCGCGCTACCACCAGGAACACCGCGATACCGGCCTGTCGAGCTTCGATCCGCTGGAACTCGACCGCTTCTCGCAGCTGCAGCAGTACTCGCGAGCGCTGGCCGAGTCGGTGTCCGACCTGGTCTCCTTGCAGACGATCCTTGACGAGCTGACCCGGCAGTCCGAGAACCTCCTGCTCCAGCAGCAGCGGGTCAACGCCGAATTGCAGGAAGGCCTCATGCAGACGCGCATGCTGCCGTTCGACGCGATGGTGCCGAACCTGCGCCGCACGCTGCGCCAGGCCGCGTCCGACGTGGGCAAGCGCGCGCAGCTGGTGGTGGAAGGTGCCAACGGCGAAATGGACCGCAACATGCTCGACCGCATCAAGGCGCCGTTCGAGCACATGCTGCGCAACGCCGTCGCGCACGGCATCGAGGCGCCGGAAGCGCGCGAGGCCGCGGGCAAGAATCCGGAAGGCACGGTGCGTATCCAGGTGGCCCGCGAAGCCACCGAGATCGTGGTACGCCTGTCTGACGACGGTGCCGGCATGGATCGCGACGCCATCCGCGCCAAGGCCATCGAACGCGGCCTGCTGCGTCCCGATGCGCGCGTTTCCGACGAGCAGATCTACCAGCTCACCCAGGTGCCCGGCTTCTCCACCGCCGAGAAGGTCACCCAGGTGGCCGGCCGCGGCGTGGGCATGGACGTGGTCGCCAACGAGATCAAGCAGCTCGGCGGCACGCTCGGCATCGAGTCGCAGAAGGGCAAGGGCACCACCTTCGTGATGCGCCTGCCGTTCACGCTCGCGGTGACCCAGGCCTTGATCGTGCGCATCGGCGAAACCAATTTCGCGATCCCGATGACCTCGGTGCACGGCGTGGCCCGCATGGCGCCGAACGAACTGGCCCATCGCATGGCTGACGCCGAGCCAGGGTTCGATTACCTGGGCGAGGAATACGGCATCCACGACCTGCCGCAGTTGCTCGGCGTGCACGTGGTGTCGTCGCCGGACGAAGGCGATATCCCGCTGCTGCTCGCCCGCTCCGGCGACCTGCGCGCCGCGATCCGTGTCGACGCCGTCCTCGGCTCGCGCGAAATCGTGGTCAAGCCGGTCGGTCCGCAGGTCAGTTCGGTGCCGGGCATCCTCGGTGCCACGATCATGGGCGACGGTTCGGTGCTGATGATCCTCGACCTCGCGCCGCTCGTCCGTCACGGCGTGGCCCGTCGCGCCTTCGAGGCGGAGGCGCTCGTGCCGCACGCGCCGCGCGCGCAGGACGAGGTTCGCGTCAAGCCGCTGGTGATGGTGGTCGACGATTCGATCACCATGCGCAAGGTCACCGGCCGCGTGCTGGAACGCCACGAGTTCGAGGTGATGACCGCGAAGGACGGCGTCGACGCCCTCGAGAAGCTCAACGAGCGCGTACCCGACCTGATGCTGCTCGACATCGAGATGCCGCGTATGGACGGCTACGAGCTCGCCACGCAGATGAAGGCCGACGAACGCCTGGCCGGGGTGCCGATCATCATGATCACCTCGCGTACGGGCGACAAGCATCGCCAGCGCGCGTTCAACATCGGTGTCGACCGCTACATCGGCAAGCCGTACCAGGAGAACGACCTCATCGTGCAGATCAACGACGTGCTCGGAGTCCACCATGGCTGATCGGGAGGCGACGGTCGCGCTGCTGTTCGACGACGCCAGCCTTTCCGCCCACCTGCGGGAGGCGCTCGTCGCGCAGGGCGCGCGGATCGTCTACGAATCGGACCTGCGCTCGTTCGCACCGGCGGAGCTCGTCGGTTCCTCGGCCAGCGTGGTCGTGGTCGACCTCGACAATCCGGGCGACGACGACCTGGACCGTCTGTACGACACCGTCGAAGGCGGGCATCCGCGCCTCGTATTCAACGACGCCGATGCGAGCCGCAAGCTCGAAGGCTGGGACCGCGCGCGCTGGGCGCGCCATCTCGCCGCGAAGCTGGTCGGCGAGATGGCGCTCGATCCGCCGCGTCCCGAGGACGCGCGCGAGATCGAGCCGCGCGTCGCCGCGCTCGCGGGCGTCGCGGCACCGGCCGAAGAAAGCTTCGACGAGCCGCTGGTGGACGACCTTGCGATCACCGGCAGCCATGGCTACCCGGAAACCCCGATGCCTGCCGCCAATGGGGTCGCGTTCGACGACGCGCCGTCCCTGGCTGAAGGCGTCGAGGACGAATTGAGCTTCTCCGCGCCGCTGTCCAGCGAGGACACCGGGGCGGACGAGAGCGCCGACCCTTCGGCGCTCGCCGCCGAACTCGAAGCGCTGCTGGCGAACTCGGGTCCGTTGGCGGAAGACGACCTCGAATCGATGCCGTCGGCGCCGGTGGAACTCACCGAGCTGGCGTCTCTCGATCTTTCCGGTTTCGAGGTAGTCGAGGAAACGGCCGCGCCTGCGTCGAAGGTCGAGGAAGGCTTCGACGCCAGCCGCTTCAGCCTTGCCTCGCTCGACGACGCGGCGGCCCCCGCCGCAGCGGAGGCGATGCCTTCCGTGGAGATCGAGTCGCGCGCCACGGAATACGTGCCACCTCCGGTGCCCGAATGGGACCTGGTCGACCACGACACGATGGTGGTCGAGCCTGTTCCCCGGCCCGAGCCTTCGGAATTCGGCATCGAGACCATGAGCGCGGCCGAATACCTCGCGCACGACGTCGTGGACGACGGTACGCATGGCATCGAACCCGGGTTTACCCTGGAACTGGTGTCCATGGAGGAGGCCATCGCGCCGCGTACCGACGGCGACTTCGCCCACGAGATGTTCCTCGAGGCGGCGCCTCGCGCGGTGCGCCGCGTGATCGCCCTTGGCGGCACGCACGAGAGCGAAGCCTCGCTGTCGGCATTCCTCGCCGCCTTGCCGGCGCGCGTCCCGGGCGTGCTGCTCGTGGTTGCTCACCACGACGATGCGCAGGCGTTCGCTGCCAGGCTTGGCCGCGCACGCGTCGCGACCGATGGCAGCCACGCCGTGCATGGCGACTGCGTCGTCGTGCCGCGCGGCGCGCAGGTGCAGATCCGCCGCGATGGCAGTGTCACGGTGACTGATGACGGGCGCGCCTCGAACGCGAGAGGCCCCTCGATCGACGGCGTGCTCAGTACGCTTGCCGGCGGCTTCGGCGCCGACGTCCTCGCCATCGTCTTCGCCGGCCAGGGCAATGACGCCGTCGCAGGCTCGCAGGCTGTGTACGACGCCGGCGGGCGCGTATGGGTCGAGACCGTGCCGCCCGAACTGGAAGCAGGGCACATGGTGGCCGGCATTCGCGAGGAGCGCGTGGCCGACTACGCCGGCGACGTGCGGGCGCTGGCACAGAAACTGATCGAGGAATTCCCATGAGCGAGCCGTTACCGCGCGAAATCCGCTGCGTCCTGATCCCGAGCGGCGGCATCCGCCTCCTGCTTCCCAATGCCGCGGTGGCCGAAGTGATCACGCTGTCCGGCGTGGAGCCGGTGGCAGACGCACCGTCCTGGCTGCTGGGCCAGATCGCCTGGCGCGGCTGGAGCATTCCGCTGCTGAGCTTCGACCATGTGGCGAGCCTTCCCGAAGACGCGCCGCCGCAGGCCGCGCGCGTCGCGGTGCTGAAGGCGGTGGGCCAGCATCCGTCCATGCCTTACCTCGCCGTGCTCACCCACGGCTTCCCGCGCCTGACCACGCTCAACGCGGAACTCCTCCTGCCCACCCATGACGGCCACGAGCTGCCATTCGGCGTGCGCGCCCGCGTCCTGGTCCGCGACGATACGGCGGTGATCCCGGATCTGGAACAGTTGGAAAGCACGCTGGCAGACATGCTCGCCCCTATTGCTTAAACATACCTCTCGCTGGGTTGCCGGGCCGCTTGACTCGTAATTGAGAATCATTATCATCAACTCCGCATCCCCAACCGCGGAGTCCAGACCATGCTGCTTCGAACGCTCCCCCTGTCCGACAACGGTGGCCGCGACAAGGTCGTGCCGCTTCGCGCCGCCCCGGTGGCCGCCCGCCGCGTGGAAAGCAAGAACCTGCTCGACGGTTCGCGTGAACTCGTCATCGAGCACCAGGGCAGCGAATACCATCTTCGCCTGACCCGTAACGACAAACTCATCCTCACGAAGTAATCGTCACCTTTCCCCGACGCCAAGCCACGCGGGTCTCCCCAGGCCGCCCAGCCAGGCATCTGTCCTGCCCACGTCACCGGGAGGCGCCATGTTCGGCTGGCTTGCATCCTTCGGCGTGCCATCGCGCGCCCGTTCTACCGCCACCACGCGCTGGCTGGCGCTTTCGCCGCGCACGTTGTTCGAAGGCCTGGGTCAGCTGGGTGGCGTGCTGTATCTCGCGCCCCGCCACGCCGCGTCGCATGAGGCCGCTGGCCTGTCGGGCTGTCTCGTCGAATGTACCGAGCTGGCGCCGTTGCTGGGTACGCTGCACGTCCGCGTTACCTGTGCGGTGACGGCAGAAGGGCCGCGCGAATGGATCGACTGCGTGAACGGGGAGGGCGATACCGTTGGCCGCGTATACCTCCTCCCGGACACCGATTACCTTGCATGGGATGGACTGTTCGCGGGTGCGCAGCCCGCGTTTCCGCCTTCTTGCCGCATGCCGGATCGCGAGTGGCTGAGGGCGTCTCGTGCTCGCGTCCTGTGTTTCACGCGTCGCCGGCTGGCTGGTTTCACGGTGCTCGGCGTCCGTGACGCGCCGATTTCTTCGCTGGGGCACGGGGTGGCCCGCGATATTGCCGTTTCCGAGTCCCTCCCGACGCTGGGGTAGGAGCACGCCCTGCGCGCGACAGCCTTTGAGGCCGTGACTACGATCGGGCGCGCCAGCTCGTAGACCGGAGCGAAAGGCTGTCGCGCACAGGGCGCGCTCCTACGTGTCCGGACTCCACGGTGTCCGGACACTTTGTCCGCGGACACAGCCCCTGTGCGGCACTCGGAAGGTAAGCCACTGATCTAAAGGCATTTCCTCGCTTGGCACGGCGCTTGCTGGATAACCCGGCAAGTAGACCAGGGAATCCATCATGATCCGCGACACCTCAGCCCAGGACCGACTCGTCGAAGTCCATCCGAGCCGCAGCCGTAACCGCAAGCTTCTCCTCATCGGGGGCGGTGTCGCCGCGGTGGCCCTGATCGCGCTGGCCGCGCCCCACGTGGCCACGATGTTCTCGGCGGACACCTCGGTGAGCGCTGCGCGGCTGAGCTTCGGCACGGTGACCCGCGGTCCCTTCGTGCGCGACATCGCGGCGGAAGGCAAGGTCGTTGCGGCGGTCAGCCCCACGATGTACGCGGCTTCGGCCGGTGCCGTGGTGCTCAAGGTGCATGCGGGCGACGTGGTGAAGAAGGGGCAGGTGCTCGCGGTGATCACCAGCCCCGAGCTCACGAGCAAGCTGTCGCAGGAAAAGTCTGCCGCGGACGCCATGCAGGTGGACTACCTGCGCGCGCAGATCGACGCGAAGAAAAAGCGTTCGGAACTGCAGAAGGCCTACGACAACGCCACGATCGACCAGACTGCCGCCGAGCGCGACCTGAAGCGCTACGAGAGCGCCTACGGCAAGGGGGCGGTGCCGCAGGCCGACGTCGACAAGGCCAAGTCCACGCTCGACAAGGCGCAGATCACGGCCAAGCACGCCAAGGCCGACCTTTCCATGGACAACGACAGCCTCACGTTCGACGTGCAGTCGAAGAAGCTGGCCCACGACCGCCAGGTGTACCTGGTGAAGGACCTCGAACGCCAGGTGGAAGACCTGAACGTGAAGTCGCCCGTGGACGGCCAGGTGGGCCAGTTGTTCATCGCCGAACGCGCCACGGTCGCCAAGGACGCCCAGCTCCTCAGCGTGATCGATCTTTCCGCCCTTGAAGTGGAAATGAAGGTGCCGGAAAGCTTCGCCCGCGACCTCGCCATCGGCATGCCGGGCGAGATCAGCGGCAACGGCAAGACCTGGAACGGCAAGGTCAGCGCCGTGTCGCCCGAAGTGGTGAACGGCGAGGTTTCCGCCCGCCTGCGCTTCGACGGCGAAACGCCCCAGCAACTGCGCCAGAGCCAGCGCCTGTCCGTGCGCATCCTGATGGACAAGCGCGACAACGTGCTCACCGTGCAACGCGGCTCTTTCGTGGACGAGAGCGCCGGCCGCTACGCCTACGTGGTCAACGACGGCATGGCCGATCGCCGCGACATCCGCGTCGGTGCGAGCAGCATCGACAAGGTCGAAATCCTGGATGGCCTGAAGGAGGGCGACAAGATCGTCATCTCCGGTGCCGACACCTTCGGTGACGCGAAACACGTCGCCATCAGCCGCTGACAGAGGGAAACACCATGCTCAAGATGACCCATCTCGCCAAGGTCTACCGCACGGAAGTCGTCGAGACCTACGCCTTGCGCGACTTCAACATCG
>NZ_JBPGXO010000038.1:0-44389 GCF_056755555.1 Luteibacter sp. SVR4-7G
GACGTATGACAGAGTTCGCGAGCGAGCCATCCTTATTGAGCTGGATGAATACCTGCTGCGCGCCATGCTGATATTGGACGTCGTAGATATCCCAGCCGTAGTCCGTGACACCTTCGAACCGGTATGACTCGACAAGCCCGAGCTTGGCGACGCCTCCGGTATCCGCGTTGCTCAATATCTGGCGGAGAGTCTTCTCACTATCCGGATAGGGTTTCTGGTCCTTCACCCTGGCCGCCAGTTCATGACGGATTCTGTCCGCTTCCGCCCGATCCACACGAGGAGCCTGGATAACAACGCGTCCATGCTCGCGCACCATCAGCGACCTGACCTGATCGTCGGTGCCCTTGATGAACTCGAGCGTGACATCGATGCTCGGCACGGAAAACGTGGTGTCGCTGATGGTCGAGACATCAATGGTCCCTTGGGCCACAAACTGGCCAATGGGCGCAATGGTCAGCCCGTCTCCCTTACGCGCCACGGTCACGAGCGAGTAGTCACTGAGCCTGTAAAAGCCCGCGTAGGCGTCGAGAAGGCCCGAGTCCACGACGACCGTGACGTTGGCGGGTTGGCCAGGAACGACGGGTGGCGTTACCTCGGCCGCGAAGATCGCCATGCCGATGGCGACGCTGACCAGGGCAAACGCCAACGCACGAGCCCATTTCCCAGGCGTCGACAACATGATTCTGATCCTGCGCTCGAGGAACGACTTCGATTCCGACATCGCCGTGATCGCGCCGATGTACCCGGACTGGCTCTGTCCTACCTGGATCAATGTTTCGCAGTAGTCGCCCACGTCGCCACCACCGCCCAGGACGCGCGCATCGCAGTCGACCTCGATCGCGCAGCGAAGGCGATGAAACTGCCACCAGAGCAACGGATTCCACGGCATCGAGACCAGGAGCGTCATTGCCACGGCGACGAGCAGCGGATCACGCGCCCTCAGGTGCGACTGCTCGTGGGCCATGATGTAGCGCTGCCGCTCGGGCGATTCCTGGAGTACCCAGCCCGGCACGACGATGCGCGAACGGATCAATCCGACGACAGCGGGCCCGACGCTTTCGGAGACGAGCACGGGCAGGCCGCACAGGTTTCCCGGAGCCCATTCGCGCTTGCGTCGATGGAACAGCGCCGTGCCCAGGCCGAGAAACAACACCAGCGTGAGCGAGCTGCCTAGCCAGATGTCCCACAGGATCGTGTTGAGACGTGCCGACGAGGCGTAGGACCGGGTGCCACTCCAGTCGATCGCGCGTGTTGCCAGAGGAATCGATGTGATCTCGCGCAGGACCAGCGACCCGGAGCGGGAGGTGGTTGCGGTGGATGCCGCGGGCGTGGAGAAGCCGGGTCGCGGTAGGGAAACCGTTGCCATGGCCACCGGCAGCAGTATCGATGCCGCGATGACAGCCATCCAGGGCCAGCGAGAGGCGATCCGGCGATACCTGGCTGCCCGCTCCGCCATCAGGGCCGCGACGCTCAGCGCCGCCGCGACGAGAACGGCGTAGATCATCCAGGCAAGCATCAGGGCTTGTCCTTGTCCGTCCGCTCCGCGAGCAACTTGCGCATGCGGCTGATCTGTTCGGGACTCAGCTTCTGGTCGGAAACCAGGTGCGTGAACAGCAGTTCCGCCGAGCCCTTGAACAGCTTGTCCGTCAGGTGCTGTAGCGCATTCTTCCGTGCGGCCTGCTGCTTGACGCTGGCGAAGTAGCGGTGCCCGCGGCCCTCCTCTTCGTAGCCGACGTAACCCTTCGCCTGCAGCGTACGCAGCACGGTGAGCACCGTGGTGTAGGCCAGCTTGTCGCTCAGGCGATCGCGCACTTCCGATACCAGCGAGGGACCGTGTTCCCACAGCACCTGCATGACGTCCGCTTCGCGGTCGGTGAGCGAGATCTTCATGCGCGGCTTCCCCTGGAGCTATCTACTATATGTGTAGTAGATATAGGACAGCGGAAGCTGCGTGTCAACTATGGCTATAGTAGATCGGTTACGGAAAGCCGCGAGGGCATGAGCAAGCGGATACCGCCGCTGTCGACCGCTACCAGCGGCGGACTTCACTACTGGAAGTCCGCCTGCCATGTCGGCATTACGACCGTGCTTACGGGTTCAGGACTTCCAGCTTCGGCTTCATGCGGATGGCCTTCGAGAAGTTGGCCAGGTTTACAGAGGTCTTCATGACTACCCTATCGAGCTCCTCGACCTTTTCGCGCGAAGCCGTCGTGCGCAGGCGCACGATGTAATTGACCTCGTCGTATCCAGGGTTCACTGCGTCATCGAGGCCAAGGAAGCCACGAAGATCGAGTTCACCGTCCGTGTCGATCTCCAATGAGTCGACTGGAATGCCCATGGCGGCAGCGTTGACGATATAGCCTACCGTGAGGCACGCATTGAGGGCGGCCAGGAGGAGTTCCTGGGGGTTGGGTGCCGAGTTCCGGCCCAGCAGCTGGGTCGGCTCGTCCGCGGCAATTTCAAAATGCCGCTGATGCGTCTCGGTGCCGAGCATGAACTGGCTCACGGCCGCGACCGAGCGGGTCTGGCCCTCCCATCTGGTCTTGACGCTGAACTTCGCGTTGCGACTGGACGAGTTCTTTTCGACGTTCTGGACGAAGTTCTCGAGAGCGCCGACGTCGATGCCGTTAGGCAGGTTTGTCATCTGATTCTTCCAAGGTTGTGGGGTTCATCGGCGCTCACCAGGGAGGCCAATGGGGGATTGGGGCGAGCGCACGCGGATCGTGTTTCGCCCGGGTTGCGATGGCGATCCGTCAGTCCGTCAGTGCGTCGCGTCGTTGACGTAGGCGACCGGGATCCAGGAAAAATGATCGCCGTCGCGACGGACTCGCCCGATGCCGGGGAAATGCATGTGCGGCATGGCGACGAGATATCCCTGCCCGGCGGCATCGTTGAAGGCCTTGAGGCGTTGGGCGCCAGCGAGCTTCTGGTCTTCGTCGTACTTGATGGTTATCGACGGGTCGTCGAACTGGACTTCCTCGAGATGCACCGTATCGCCCCAGAACTCCATCTTTTGTCCTCCGTTCTCGAGGACGTAGTAGGACTGGCCCGGGGTGTGCCCATAAGCAGGAAGTGCATGGATGCCGGGGAATAGCTGCTCTTCACCCTCGAACGTCTTCACCTGACCGTCTCTCAGGTAGGGTCCGACGGTCGGGTCGACGCCCTTGAAGAAGGTCTTTGTCGGCTCCTGAGCTTTCGCCGCAGCGGCCTTGTCCATCCAGAACGCGAGCTCTCTTTTGCTGACATGAACCACCGCGTTGTCGAATACCTTATGCCCGCCAATCGATAACCCACCGGTGTGATCGGGATGGATGTGCGTCACGAGGATGTCGGTGACCTGGCTGGGTTCGAAACCCGCGGCCCGCAGGCTGACCGTCAGCTTGTTCAATGTAGGGCCGAAGAGTTCACCAGCCCCCGTGTCGACCAGGATGACCTTCTTGTCCAGAAGAATCAGGAACGCATTCACGGAGACGTCCACCGGCAGGCCGATATGGTCGCGGGCCAGTGCCTGCCTGGCTTCCTCGGGCCGCGATAGCTCCTTGGTCAGGTCGAGCGAGACGGTTCCGTCGGAGAGGGCAATGACGTCGACCTTTCCAAGCTTCATCCGGTAATACCCCGCCTGGCTCGTCTCGAGCTGGGCCTGCGGCGCGGCCGCGAATGCGGCTTGCGGCAAGACCGAGGCGATGCCAAGCAAGAACAGGCAAGCCATTCTTCCTAGTTGGTTGTAGCGAAACCTCGTTGTAAACATCCGAATCTCCAGTTTTGAACCGATCGGTTCAAAATAAGTCCGGGGGTCGGTTATTGCAAGTGAAAAGTTGCCCCATCCCCCATCCGAGGGACCCGGGAATTGAACGGAACGGTACGAATTGCTAGCTTGGGAGAATGGGCAGGCCGAAAAATTTCGACAGGACAGGCGTGTTGACGAAGACGCTGCCGTTGTTCTGGGCGCGCGGCTTCGCCGACACCGGCCTTCAGGACATCGAGAAAGCGACCGGCGTCAATAAATCCAGTCTCTATTCCGAATTCAAGAACAAGGAAGACCTGTTCGTCGCCACGCTTCGCCATTACGGCGAAACCTTCGAGGCGAATGAACTCCTGAAGCGGCAGCCGCTCGGCTGGAAGAATATTCAGGAATTCCTCGAACGCATTGCCGCATGCCCGGGCGGCAACAGGGGCTGTTTCGCCGTGAATTCGATGCGGGAAGTGGAGATTCTCCCTGCGGAAGCACGAGAGGTGCTCATCGCTGGGCGGAACGAGATGGATCGCCTGCTGGTCGAAAACATCCGCGCCGAGAAAACGAAGGCGCCACCGGAAGCGCTCGTGTCGTTGCTGTCGACCTTTTTTTCCGGCTTGTGCCTCGACCTGCATTTCAATGAAAGCAAGGCCGATGCCGCGCGCAAGGCGCGAGATTTCGTCAAGCTGCTCCGTACCATGTAAGGCAGCCGTGGCGAATGCCAACGGCGCTGACGCGGTACCAGCCTGCGGTCCGCTGGCAGGCTTCACGAAGGGAGCCACCCTGCGCTCCGCAGCGTTGCGCCGCGGAGCGCCGGCCAATCAGTCCAGCGGCCTCACCCAGATATTCCGGAAGCTGATGGGCTGGGAGTGGTCGCCGTGTGCCTGCAGCTTGATCGGCGCATCGGTGTAGGCCTTGTACTTGGGCTTGCCGATGTAGAAGGTCTCGCCGGTGAGCTCGGTGTGGTTCTGCACGAGCACGCCATTGTGGAATACCGTGACGTACGCCGGCGATTTCACCGAGCCGTCGGCGGCGAACACGGGCGCTGTCCAGACGACGTCATAGCTCTGCCATTCGCCGGGGTGGCGTGCCGCATTCACGAGGGGCGCTGCCTGCTTGTAGATGCTCGCGGCCTGCCCGTTGACGTAGGTCTTGTTCTGGAACGAATCCATGATCTGGAGTTCGTAGCCTTCGTCGCCGGGCCCGGTGGAGGCAAGGAAGACGCCGCTGTTGCCGCGTCCCTGCCCTTCGCCGGTGATGTCCTTCGGTATCTGCCATTCCAGGTGCAGTTGGTAGTTGCGGAAGCGCTGCCGGGTCTGGATGTTGCCGGTGGTCTTGTCTACCGTGACTACGCCGTCATGCACTTTCCAGCCAGCCGGAGAGTGGTCCTTCGATGCTTCCCAGCCTGCGAGGTCGCGGCCGTTGAACAGCACCACGGCATCGGACGGCGGCGCACCGTCCTTCGCGCCCGGCGTCACCACCTTGGGTACCGGTTCCCATTGCTCCGTGGCCTTGGGATCGTCCTGTGCCGATGCGCACGAGGAACCGATGACCGAGAGAGCGAACAGGGCGAGGCTCGTGGAGGTAAAACGCTTCATGGGCACTCCTGGAGTAGAGGTCATACCGTGCACGTCCTGAACGCGTCGGCAAACGATGCGAAGGGGTCCGGGTGCGACGGCATGAATTCATGCGCGAGGAAGCCCTGGAAGTTGAGGTCCGCGACCGCGGTGGCGATGGCGCGATAATTGAGTTCCTGCGTCCCGTCGATCTCGTGGCGACCCGGCACGCCGCCGGTATGGAAGTGACCGATCCACTGGATGTTGTCGCGGATGGTGCGGATCACGTCGCCTTCCATGATCTGCATGTGATAGATGTCGTAGAGCAGCTTGACGTTGGGCGAGTTGACGCCCTTGGCCACCGCCACGCCGAACGCGGTGCTGTCGCCCTGGTAGCCATGGTGATCCACCTTGCTGTTCAGCAGCTCGACGCACAGCGTGATGCCGTTCTCCGCCGCGTAGGGTGCGATCTTCGAAAGCCCGGCGACGCAGTTGTCGATCGCCTGCTGGTTGTCGATGCCCGCCTTGCGGTTGCCGAACATGGTGATCAGGTTGGTCACACCGGCGCGCTTCGCGAGCGGGATCGTGGTCTCGATTTCCTTGATCAGCGTGGCGTGGTTCGCCGGGTCGTTGAAACCCATTTCAATGAAGTTGTCCCGCTTGGCGGGATACCCCATGGACACGGCCATGCCGTTGTCCGTCACCACCGACCACTCGTCCACGTAGAGCAGATCGACGCCTGTGAAGCCGATGGCCTTGAGGCGCTTGCACAGCTCAGGCAACGGCGCCTTCGACGTCCAGCGGCTCAGCGACTGCTTGAGACGTCCGGGACCCGGCTTGCCCTGCGCGGACTTGCCGGCGTGCGCTTCGGCAGAGGCGACCAGCGGCGCGGCGCCGAGCGCGGCGGCGGCCGCGGCGAGATGACCCAGCACCGCGCGGCGGCTGCTGTCGGGCGAGTGGTCCGATGTGCTCATTCGAGTCCCAGGATGCTGCGGTTGAAGGCGCGGTCGCTGCCGCTCGCGGCGAAATCGTCGAAAGCGCGCTCGGTGACCTTGATGATGTGCTCGCGGATGAAGGGAGCACCTTCCATCGCGCCCTGTTGCGCGTCCTTGATGCAGCACTCCCACTCGAGCACGGCCCAGCCCGGATAGTCGTATTGCGCCATCTTGCTGAAGATCGCGCCGAAATCGATCTGCCCGTCGCCGAGCGAACGGAAACGCCCCGGGCGGTCGATCCAGGACTGGTAGCCGCCATAGACGCCCGAGCGTCCGGTGGGCCGGAACTCGGCGTCCTTCACGTGGAAGGCGCGGATGCGCTCGTGGTAGTTGTCGATGAACTGCAGATAGTCCATCTGCTGCAGGACCATGTGGCTCGGGTCGAAGAGGATATTGGCGCGCGGGTGATGGTCGACCGCATCGAGGAAGCGCTCGAAGGTCGCCCCGTCATGCAGGTCCTCGCCGGGATGGAGTTCGTAGCAGACGTCGACGCCGACCTCGTCGAACGCATCGAGGATCGGCTTCCAGCGCCTGGCAAGTTCCGCGAAGGCTTCTTCGACCAGCCCGGCAGGACGCTGTGGCCACGGATAGAACAGGTGCCAGGCCAGCGCGCCGGAGAACGTGGCGTGCGCCGTCAGGCCCAGGTGGCTGCTCGCCTTGGCAGCCAGCTTGAGTTGCTGCACCGCCCACTCCTGGCGCTCCTTGGTATGCCCACGCAATGCCGGCGGTGCGAAGCCATCGTACAGGCGGTCGTACGCGGGATGCGAGGCCACCAGTTGTCCTTGCAGGTGCGTGGACAGTTCGGTCACCACCAGACCATGTTCGGCCAGCGTGCCCGCGATGTCGTCGCAGTACGTCTTGCTCGCCGCCGCCTGCTCCAGGTCGAACAACCGGCGGTCGTTGGACGGGATCTGCACGCCCACGAACCCGAGCGACGACGCCCAGCGGGCGATCGAGGGCAGCGTGTCGAACGGCGCCTCGTCCGATGCGTACTGGGCGAGGAAGATGCCGGGGCCCTTGAGTGTCTTCATGTCAGATCTTCAGTTCGGTCTCGACGGCCCAGGCCCGGCCGTTGCCCGCCTGGGTCAAGGGAATATCGCCCTTCCAGGCGCCGGGAACGGGGTCGTACTGGAGCACCTGTGTGCAACCCGGCTTCGACAGGAAGAAGCCGAGCATCGTCAGCTTCTTGTTCATCAGCACGAAGTCGGCTTCCGGCGAGATCTTGCCGCCGACGGGCACGGCTATCGCTTCCTTGTGCAGCCTGGTCACCAACGCCTTTTGCCGGACCGGGTCGAGCTGGAGGAAGGGCTTACCGCCGGCCTTGTCGAAAGCCGCCATGGCCGTGAGGTAACGGGTCTGGTCGGCTTTGGTGTAGGCCGCCTGGAACATCTGGTCGATGAACAACGGCACCCCCGCGTCGACCGCTCCCGGGGTATCCGTGCGTGGAATCACGATGTCCGACACCGCGCCGATCAGGCTGTACTGCGCCGGATCGAAGAACTGCGGCTTCGTACCCGGCTTCTGCGATGCGGCGTGCGCATCGAACACCGCCAGCAACGACGGACCCGCGAGGGCACCGACGGCCAGCACGGACATGCTTTTCAACCATTCGCGACGATTCATGGCCGGATCCTCAGATATTGCCGCGCTTGAGTTCTTCCACGGCGTGGTTGGCCGCGCGTGCGGTCAGCGCCATGTAAGTCAGGGACGGGTTCTGGCACGCCGACGAAGCCATGGCGGAGCCGTCGGTCACGAAGACGTTCTTGCAGGCGTGCATCTGGTTCCAGCCGTTGAGCACCGAGGTCTTCGGGTCGCGGCCCATGCGCGCGGTGCCCATCTCGTGGATGCCGGCGCCGACGTTCGCCTGGATCTTGAAGGAGCGCACGCCGCGGTAGCCGGCGGCGGTCAGCATCTCCATCGCGTCGTCGATGATCGCCTTGCCGATCATGATCTCGTTTTCCTGGTGCGCGGCATCGAAGTTGAGGATAGGCAGCCCGTACTTGTCCTTGTGGTTGCGGTCCAGCGTCACGAAGTTCTTGTGCGACGGCAGCATTTCGCCGAAACCCATCATCGAGACGTACCAGGGGCCCGGCTCCTGCGCGGCGCGCTTGAGTTCTTCGCCCAGCGCCTGCTCATCGACGAGGCGGGTCCAGTCCTGGCGTCCCGCGCCGCCCTGGTAGCCGAAGCCGCGCAGGTACTTCTGCTTGTCGCTGCCGACGTTGCGGTAACGGGGAATGTAGAAGCCGTTGGGGCGCCGACCGGAGTAGTAGCGGTCTTCGTGACCTTCGACCATGGCGCGGGCGCCGCTGCCGAAGATGTGGTCCATGATGTTGTGGCCGAGTTCGCCGCTGTCGTTGCCGAAGCCGTTCGGGAACCGGCTCGAGGTCGAGTTCAGCAGGATGTGCGCGGTGCCGAAGGTGGACGCGCACATGAAGATCACGCGGGCGAAGTATTCGGTCTGGTGGCCGGTCTCCGCATCCAGCACGCGCACGCCGGTGGCCTTTCCCTTGTCGTTGTCGTAGATCAGTTCGTACACGATGGCGTTGGTCACCATCGTCATGTTGCCCGTGCGCTCGGCCGACGGCAGGGTCGACGAGTTGCTGCTGAAATAGCCGCCGTACGGGCAGCCGCGCATGCACAGGTTGCGGTACTGGCAGGTTCCGCGCTGCGGGCTCTGGTCATGCTTCAGCGGCGCGGAGAGGTTGGCGGTGCGGCCGATAATGAGCTTGCGCTTGAACTTGCTGTCCAGCTTGCCCTGGAAATCCTTCTCCACGCAGTTGAGTTCCATGGGCGGCAGGAAGTCGCCGTCTGGCAGCTGGGCCAGATGATCGGTATTGCCGCTGACGCCGATGAAATGCTCGACGTAGTCGTACCAGGGGGCGAGGTCTTCATAGCGGATCGGCCAGTCCACGCCCACGCCTTCCTTGCCGTTCGCCTCGAAGTCCATCTGGCTGAAGCGGTAGCTCTGCCTGCCCCACATCAGCGAACGTCCGCCGACGTGATAGCCGCGGAACCAGTCGAACGGCTTGGTTTCCTCGTACGGATTGTCGATGTCGTCGGCGAACCAGTGCTTAGTGGACTGGGTGATGCCGTAGAACGACGGGCGCGTATGCTTGGGCCACCGGGCGATGTCTGCCTGGGTCGGCTCGTCGCCGTAAGGCAGCTCCCATGGCGCCTTCATGGCCGTGGGGTAATCGCCGTGCTGGACCATTGGGCCACGGTCGAGCACGAGCGTCTTGAGCCCCTTCTCGGTGAGTTCCTTGGCGGCCCAGCCACCGCTGACGCCGGTACCGACGACGATGGCGTCGAATGTGTTCTTTTCCATGCCTATCCTCTCAGCGCAGCGGGCGCAGGTAGTCGTAATCGACGCGCGCGGCGTCAAGCGAGCTCATGCGGGCGAACGGCCCCTCCTGCTCGACGAAGCAATGCTTCAGTCCGGAGGCGTCGGCGGCCGCCATGATCGGTTTGTAATCGAGCTTCCCGTGGCCGAGTTCGGCGCCGGGGTAGTCTTTATGCTCGCCGGGCAGGAAATCCTTCGCGTGCATCAGCGGGATGCGGCCCGGGTTGGCCTTGAAATAGTCGGCCGGATTCTTGCCGCCTGCGGCCACCCAGCCGCAGTCGAGCTCGAAGTGCACGAGCTTCTTGTCCGTTTCCTTCAACAGCACGTCGTAGAACACCTGGCCGCCGCCCACATCGGTGAACTCGGCATGGTGGTTGTGGTACGCGTACTGCAGGCCTGCCTTGCTGGCCTTCTCGCCGAGGCGGTTCGCGTACTCCGCCGTGCGCTTCGCATCGTCGAGCGAATACGCCGGTTCGCCCGGCTTGTTCGCTTCCTTCTGCATGATCGACGGCAGCATGCTGCTCACGATGTATTTCGCGCCGAGCGTATGCGCGGCCTCGATGCCCGCCTCGAAACCGAGGCTGTCGAAGTGCATGCTCGGGCAGCCCAGCCCGGCTTCCTTCAACTGGTCGCGCAGGGTCTCGGCTGTGCTGGTGACGATGGCTTCGATCTCCGTATAGCCGATCGACTTCAGCGCCTTGAGCGTGCCGACGGGGTCGGTCTTATAGGCGTCGAGCACCATGTAGAGCTGGATGCCAAGCCCCTTGCCCTTCGACGCGGCGGCAAGAAGCCGTCCCGGCGCGCCTAGGCCGAGCCCCAGCGCCGCACCGCACAATGCGGAGCGCGCAAGGAACTGCCTGCGATTCATCATGAAGGTGTTCTCCCGAATCAGTGGGTGCCGACGACGGCAGCGGCTGCGGTGGCCTTGCGATCCTTGAAGAGCAAGACGAAGAGGGCGAAGACGAAGGCGGCGAAGGTGCCGGCGATGATCCAGATGGCATGCCAGTCATGCGTCGCGTCGCCGCGCGTATAGGTTTGCACCACGATGCCCGACAGCCAGGAACCGACGAACATGCCGAGGCCATAGGTCAGGAAGGTGATGAGTCCCTGCGTGGCCGCACGCAGCGCGGGCGGCGCTTCGCGGTCGATGTAGATCTGGCCCACCACGAAGAAGAAGTCGAAGCAGACACCGTGCAGGACGATGCCGAGCCAGAGCATCCACATCAGTTCCCCTGTGCCGCCGAAGGCGAACAGGCCGTAGCGTACGACCCAGGCAAGCATGCCCACCGCAAGCATCCACTTCACGCCCAGGCGCCGGAAGAACCAGGGAATGAGGAGCATGAAGAACAGCTCCGACATCTGCCCGCCGGTCATCTTGCCGGCGGCGTTGACCACGCCGGCCTCGTTGAGGAACAGGTTGGTGAAGGCGTAGTAGAACTGCAGCGGGATGCAGATCAGGAACGAGGCGAGCGCAAAAATCGCCATCGAGCGTTCGCGTAGCAGGTGCAGCGATTCGAGCGGCAGTACGTGGCGCATCTCGAAACGCGTGTTGCGAGCCAGCGGCGGCGTGGGCGGCAGGGTGAAGCAGTAGCCCGCCAGCACCACCGAGAGAGCGGCCGCCAGGAGCAGCGGCGAGGCCGTCGCCTCCACGCCCCACGCGCCCACGACCAGGCCAACGACGATCCAGCCGAGGCTGCCGAACACGCGGATGGCGCCGAATTCTTCCTGCGGATCCTTGATGTGGCGCATGGCGAGCGAGGCGGTGAGGGCCAGCGTCGGCATGTAGCAGAGGCTGTAAGCCAGCAGGGGCGCGTATACCAGCGCGAACGTGGTCTGCTGCGCGGCGATCGCGAGCAGCACCGCGCCGAGGAGGTGCAACAGGGTGAGCACGCGGCGCGTATCGAAGAGCCGGTCGGCCAGCAGGCCCACGAACAGTGGCGAGATGATCGCGCCGATGGCGGTGGTGCCCGCGACGGCGCCGATCTCGGTACCGGTGAAGTGCAGCGTCTTGCCGAGCCAGGTGCCGACCGTGACGTACCATGCGCCCCAGATCCCGAACTCGAACAGCATCATCACTCTAAGGCGCCACTTCATCCGCGTTTCCTCGTTGTACGTGTGGGTTCGAGGGGATCTTCGACCGGCTGCCACAGGCCACCGGCCGCATGGCTCCTGAGCATCGCATCCACCAGCAGGCTGTTGCGGTAGCCGTCGGCGAAGGTAGGCAGCGCGACGGGCTTCGCATCCGGCCGGGCACCGCGGCGGATCCACGCGTAAGCGTCGGCGATCACGTTGCGGAACGCGTCCGCCCAGGCTTCGGGATGGCCCGCGGGAAGGTGTGCATAGCCTCGCGCCGAGGGATCCATGAGCGCGGGATCGCGCGTGAGCACCGTGTTCGGCTTCGCGTGGTGCCCGATCCAGAGTTCGTTAGGCTGTTCCTGGCGCCACGCCAGCGAACCTTCGCGCCCGTTGACCTCCAGGCGGAGGTCGTTCTTGTGGCCGGGAAGCACCTGGCCGACGGTCACGCAGCCGCGCGCACCGTTGTCGAACCGGAGCAGCACACTGGCCAGGTCTTCGCTGGTGATCTTGCGGCGTTTCCCGGCGGTCTTCGCCGCGCCCGCGAAGGCCTTCGCCGAGGTGTCCGGCGCTTCGCGCACGGGCACCACGGTATGCAGGTCGGCCAGCACGGCGACGATGCGCGCGCCGGTCACGTGCTCGGCCAGGTCGCACCAGTGCGAGCCGATGTCCCCCAGCGCTGAACTGGCACCGCCGAGCTTGGGATCGAGCCGCCACGTGTACGCGCGCTCGTCGGTGAGCCAGTCCTGCAGGTAGCAACCGTGCACGAACACGCTCGAACCGATCTTGCCCTTGGCGATCATCGCGCGTGCCTGCTGCACGAGCGGGTAGCCGCGGTAGTTGAACGTGACGATGTGGGCGAGGTTGGCCCCGTGGGCGGCTTCGTAAAGCTCGCGCGCTTCCTGCATCGTGGCGGCCAGGGGTTTGTCCGAGATTACGTGCTTGCCGGCCCGCAGCGCCGCCAGCGAGACTTCGCGGTGCAGATGGTTCGGCGTGGTGTTGTGCACCACGTGCACGGCAGGATCGGCCAGCAGGTCGCGGTAACCCGCATACGCCTGCCCTGCATTCAGCTCGCGCGCCCGCTTTTTCGCGGATTCCAGGCTGGAACCGGCAATGCCGACCACCTCGACGTCGCCCAGGCGCCGCACGGCATCGAGATGGTGCGCGGCAATGAAGCCGGGGCCTACGAGTCCTATGCCGAGCTTCATCGATCGATTGTCCTGGCGCTTGTCGATGCCGACTGGCTTGCCATGTATGTCCCCCGACGGCCCGCCGCCGCCGAAAATGTATTCGATTACATCCTGCGGTCCGTGAGCCCGGAGCCCTTCACCCGCATGGATTCGTAAGTTCCCCCGGGTCACCTGCTGGCAGGGCCCCGAACATGCCAAGATGTAGCAGATGGGTGAAGAAGGCCGCAATGGTTTTATGTAATCCATTACATTGCGGTGCAGCATATCCGCGGTGTCGCGGACCAAATCGTCCGCGACACCGCGATCGGCCAAAGGGTGGAAACGCGTGAGTGCAAAGGGAACATGGCGCAAGGGGCAAGGCGACGACGATGGCCAACGCGGCGATGTTGCGCCGCAGCCCGCCCGCGTGCGCACCGTCAAGGAAATCGCCGCCATCGCAAAAGTTTCAGTGGCAACCGTTTCCCGCGCACTGCAGCGTCCGGAAGTGGTGAGCGAGGAAACACGCCGGCGCATCCACGAAGTCGTCAAGCGCCTGGGCTACACGCCCAATGCGCTGGCGCGCAATCTGCGAACGGCGCGGACGCGGCTGGTCGTCGCCCTGCTTCCCGACATCGCCAATCCGTTCTTCTCGGAGGTGATCCGCGGCATCGAACAGGTGGCTTACGAGAACGGCTACTCCGTGCTCCTGGGCGAAACGCAGAGCAGCCTGGTGCGCGAGCAGACCTATGCCGACATGGTCGCGGCCCGCCAGGCCGACGGCATCATCACCATGTTCCATCGCATACCGGCGATCCCCATCGAGGGCCGCCTGCCGCTGGTCAATGCCTGCGAATACGTCAAGGACAGCGCCATCTCGAGCGTCTACGTCGATAACGTCGCGGCGGCCGCGGCGGCCGTCGATTACCTCGTCACCCTGGGGCACCGCGACATCGCCTTCATCGCAGGCCCCTCGTCGAGCCCGATCTGCGTCGACCGCGAGCAGGGTTACCGGCTCGCGTTGCAGCGCGCGGAGATCCCCGCCAACCCTGCCCTGGCCGCCGTCGGCGACTTTTCCATCGAAGCCGGCGAGCGCGCCGTCGAGTTGCTGCTTGCACAGGGCCAGTCGTTCAGCGCGGTCTTCTGTTCCAACGACGAGATGGCCATCGGTGCGATGCGCGCCCTGCTCTCGCGCGGATTGCGCATCCCCGAAGACGTCTCGGTCGTCGGCTTCGACGACATCCGCTTCTCCCGCTACACCTCGCCGCCGCTGACCACCGTCTCCCAGCCGAAGAACGCGCTGGGCCGCGAGGCCATGACGATGCTGATCGAGTTACTCAACGATCCGGAGGTGCCGCCGCGCAAGCGGGTGCTGTCCGCCGAACTGGTGGTGCGCGGGTCGACCGGGCCTCGGGGCGGACGCTAGAGCGTCCACCCCGCGCGGTAGTCGCGACGCAGGAACTGGTTGGCCTCAGCCCGGTTGGTGACGCGCATGTTCTGCGCGTCGTACTCGATCCTGCCGCCCCCGCGCAGGGCCACGACACCCAGGAGCATGATTTCCGTCAGCTGCGCGGCGTAGGAGAACGGCGAAGTGGTCTGTCCCTTCCCCTTGCAGGCGTCCACCCAGTTCATCTCGTGCGAGGTCTTGATGCGCGCGTACTTCTGCGGGGGCGTGCCCACCGCGTCATGCAGCGACTGCGGCAACAGGCGCGGGTTGTCGCCGTACGTCTCGTGGATCAGCTTGCCCTTGGTGCCGACGTAGAGGACGCCGCCGTCCTTCATCTGTCCGGCGCCCATCGCTTCCAGGCCCGGCGGCAGCAACGCGCCGTCGTACCAGGTGAGCTTCACCGGCGGCATGCTGCCGCGTGCGGGGAAGTCGAAGTAGGTCATCGTCGCCATGGGATACGACTCGTGCTTGAACGGCGTCGAGACGGTTTCCACCGAGGTCGGGAGGCCGAGGTTCAACGACCAGAACGGCGAATCGATCAGGTGCGCCCCCATGTCGCCGATGGCACCCACGCCCCAGTCAACCCAGCCGCGCCAGTTGAACGGATGGTAGAGGGGGTGGTACTCGACGACGGGACCGGGACCGAGGAAAAGATCCCACTCCAGTCCCTGCGGCTTCGGGTAGTTGCCAGCCATGGCATTGGCGAGCCGCGCCATCACCGCGTCCATGTCCCAGCTCGCATCGTCCGGCTTCGCCACGGGCTGCGGGCGCGGGATGCCCTGCGGCCAATAGGCGAGCGGGCGATTCGTCCAGGCGTGGACCTCGTGCACTTCGCCGATCGCCCCGGCCGCGATGTATTCGTTGATCAAGCGGGCATCGTCGGTGGAATGCCCCTGGTTGCCCATCTGCGTGACGATCCGGGGGTTTTCCTTTGCCTTCCTCGCGAGCTCCCTGGCTTCGTGGATCGACCAGGTCAGCGGCTTCTGCACGTACACGTGCTTGCC
This sequence comes from Luteibacter sp. SVR4-7G, assembly GCF_056755555.1. Lineage (NCBI taxonomy): Bacteria > Pseudomonadati > Pseudomonadota > Gammaproteobacteria > Lysobacterales > Rhodanobacteraceae > Luteibacter > Luteibacter sp. SVR4-7G. The sequence goes on from NZ_JBPGXO010000038.1 coordinate 15,315, forward strand.
GAGGCTCATTGCCGTGCTGGCGATCGTCGCATGCAGGTGGTCCGGCGTCGCGATGACCACCGCGTCGATGTCCTTCTGCTCTTCGAGCATCCGGCGGAAGTCGGTATGGCGCCGGATCGAATCGTATTTGCGCGAGAGCAGTTTGGTCTGCTCGATCCTGTCCTGCAGCTCCTTCCGCTCTTTCGCGGTCTGCGCCTTCTCGAGGCGCGCCTGCATCTTGCCCACGTCGGCGAACATCCTGCGGAACGACTTGTCGGTATAGCCCCAGTCCACGTCGCACAGCGCGACGATGTTCTCGCCGGCCAGCGCGCGGATGTTCTGCCCGCCCATGCCGCCGACGCCGATGCCGGCGATGTTCAGTCGATCGCTGGGCGCCGTATGGCCGGGCCCGCCCAAGACATGCCGGGGCACGATCATCAATCCGGTCGCGGCAAGGGCCGTGCCCGCGAGGAAGTGACGGCGCGAGATCCTGACGCCCGCCTGTGCGTCTCCGGGCGTCTCCATTGCGGGGCGGGCCCGCTCGTCATTATCGATCTTCGATTTGTCCGACATATGCGCTGCGATCTCCGTGTGGCTATCAGGAAGCGGTCGGGACAAAGCCCGGATCCAACAGGGAAGCTGGAGTTGATAGCGTAGATTGCCGCAGGATTCAACGTGATCCGCGAACGGAAACGCGCACCCATGTCCGAAGTCACACTCCCATCGACTGATCTCGCGAGCGCAGGGCGACGGCGCGCCGGTCCGCGCGGATGGATTAGCGCAAGCGGCCGAGCCGCAACCGCTGCCGGTCATCGGTAAGGCGCGAGGCGGCGAGAAAGGCAGTGCCGACTGCCGCGAGGCAGCTCGAACCGGTGAGCAGGATGATGAGGAGGATCTGGTACTTCACGGCTTCCACCGGATCGGCACCGGCCAGCATCTGGCCGGTCATCGTGCCGGGCAGCGTGATGATGCCTGCGGCGACCATCTGGTTGATCACGGGCACCATGGCACTGTGGATGGCCCGGCTCACGACCGGCGACGATGCTTCGCGGAAGGTCCGGCCCAGCATCAGCTGGGCCTCGACGGCCTCGCGGCGAAGCCCGACGTTGTCCAGTACGCCCGCCAGGGCGATGCTGCTTGCGTTGAGGATATTGCCAAGCAGGATGCCGCCGACGGGAATCGCATAGCGGGGGTCGTACCAGGGGTCGGGGCGGATCGCCGTCATCAGGGCGAAGGCTGTCGTAAGCATGACCACGCCCAGCACATTGGGCAAGGCCACCCAAAGGTTTCCGCCGGCCAGCCGGCGGACGGGCCGCACGGCCGCTTCGCGTACCGCGATCAACGCCATCACGAGCAGCACGATCGCCGTCAGCGAGGCCGAGCGCTCCGCAAAGACGAAGCGCAACAGGTATCCCACAGCGACCAGTTGGACCACCATGCGCACGGTGGCGATGGCCAGTGCGCGATGGAAGCGCAGGCGCAGCCAGAGCGAGAGTGCGCCGTCGATGACGAGCAGCGAAGCCGACCATGCGATATCGGTGGCGTGCAGGCTCAGCGGTGTCATGAGCGTTCCAGGACACCGTCGCGCATATGCAGGATCTGCTCGGCGCAGCGTTCCGCCTGGCTGGCGTCGTGGGTGACCATCACGACGGTCAGTCCTTCCGCCATGCGCCGGCGCAGCAAGGTTTCCACTGCAAGGGTCGCCAGGGGGTCCAGCGACGAGGTCGGCTCGTCCAGCAACAAGACCCGGGGCTGCGCCAGCAGCGCGCGAACCAGGGCGAGCCGCTGCCGCTCCCCCGTCGAGGCCTCGTCCACCGGACGGCTGAACAGGCGGGAGGGAAGGAACAACTCGCTTGCCAGTGCGTCGCGCGCGCCGGCTTGCGCGGCGGCGAAGTGCTCGTCTACGCGCTCCGCCCACCAGCCACTGCGGGCCGGAACCAGACCCACCCGGCGGCGCCAGTCCACGCCGCTCATCGCGGCGCGGTCCTCGCCATCGAGCGAGACGCTGCCTTCGCTGGGGTCCAGGTCGGCGAGCAAGCGCAGGAGCACACTCTTGCCTGAGCCCGAAGCGCCGCTGATGGCCAGGCACTGACCACGCGCCGCGCTGAAGCTGAAAGGGCCAGCGAGGTGGCTGCGCAGGCCGCGGACGTCCAGGCTCAATGGGGTTCCCTCGCGCCCTGGTGGCTCAACGACTCAGTTCGGCGGGGATGCAACTGAAGACGCGAACCGCGCAGCGACGGCATCGATAGCGGAGGCCAGCGCCGCCCTGTCGAACGGCTTGGAAAGCCGCGTGATGGCCGGATCGTCCGTCGAGATCACTTCCGCATAGCCGGTGGCCACCACGATGGGCAGGTCCGGCTGGAGCCGGCGCAACGCTTCGGCAAGCTCGGCTCCGGTCATGCCAGGCATCGAGAAATCCGTGAGCAGCAGGTCGAACTTTCCGGGTGTCTCGAACGCCACGATGGCGTGCTTGCCCGACTCGGCGGGAACCACCACGTGGCCCATGTCCTCGAGCATCGCGCACAGCGTTTCCCGCACCAGGGAATCGTCGTCGACGGCCAGGATGCGCAGCGAAGGTCCCCGGTTTACCGTTGAGCTTTCCTCGGCAGCCGTGGGGCCAGCGCTGCTGGGCTGGCTCGCCGCCACGGGGAGGAACAGCGTGACGTTCGTTCCCTTTTCGAGCTCGCTCTGGATGATCAGGCGGCCGTTCGATTGTTCCGCCAGGCCATGGACCATGGACAGGCCGAGCCCCGTCCCTTTGCCGACGCCCTTTGTAGTGAAGAACGGGTCGGTGGCGCGGGCTAGCGTCTCGGGCGACATGCCCTGCCCGTCGTCCACGACCGAGAGGGAGACATAGCGGCCCTCCGGCAATCCGGTCGGATGTCCGGGCCTCACATGCTCGACCTTGGCCGATATCTCGATGCTGCCGCCCGAGGGCATGGCATCCCTGGCGTTGACGAGCAGGTTCAGCAACACGAGTTCGAGCTGGTGGGGGTCCACCAGGGCGGGATCGAGCGACAGCGGAAACCGCGTGCTCACGGCGATGCGCGAACCCAGCGTCGTCTTCGTCATTTCCCTCATGCCGTGCACGAGGGCCGGGATGTCCACTGGCGTGGGCCGGAGTTCCTGGCGTCGCGCGAACGCCAGCATGCGCTGCGTGAGGGAGGCGCCACGGCTCAGGCCGGCCATGGCGGTCTGGAAGATGGATTGCGTCTTCGCATCGTCGGGGAGGCGCTGGCGTAGCAGTTCCAGCGCGCCCTGCACGGCCATGAGCAGGTTGTTGAAGTCGTGCGCCATGCCGCCCGTCAGCTGGCCCACCGCTTCCATCTTCTGCGACTGGAACAGCGCCTCGCGAGCTTCTTCGAGTTGCCTCGCGGCCGCCCGCTGCTCCGTCACATCGCGGGTGACCTTTGCGAAACCGATGAGGTTGCCGTCATCGTCCAGGATGCGGTCGATGACCACATGCGCCCAGAACCGGGTACCGTCCTGCCTGACGCGCCAGCCCTCGTCTTCGACGCGGCCGGTCGATGCGGCGATCGACAGGTTGCGCTCCGGAATACCGGCGGCCCGATCCTCATCGGTGTAGAACTGGGAGAAATGGCGGCCGATGACATCGTCTGGCAGGTAGCCCTTGATCCGCTCGGCACCCGAGTTCCAGCTGGAGACGTGCCCGGCCGGATCGAGCATGTAGATGGCGTAGTCGGCGACGCCCTGGACGAGGATCCGGAACTGGGTCTCGCTGGTCCGCAGACGTTCATCCGACGCCGATTTCCCGCCCTTCTCCTCTCTCATTCCAGCCTCTGTCTTTCAATCACGAATCGCGCCGAGCGAAATAGTCTGGGCTAGGCTGGAAAATTGGTTGTTAACCTGGCGTCAAGTCCGATCCCGGGAAACGCCCCCGAGGTCGCTGTACCAGCCGCCCGGTCGGTTCACGTTGCCGCAAGGCGTTCAAATGCAGACTCGACTGGCACCGATCCCGGTTCCACGTCTCGTGAGGAGATAGATCCATGCGCAACTCCGCCCTGCTGCTCGCCGCCGCCTTCGGCGTTGTCCTCGCCTCTCCGGCCTTCGCTTCCGACCGGCCGGACCCCGGCAAACTGACCACGCGCTGCCTGGATGCCGCGGCGGATAAATTCGATGTGAAGAACGATTACATCCAGCTCCAGCCGGTCAAGGCCGCCGAGTCCGGCTACTCGATCTCGGGCACCGCGGATGCGGGCATCGACGGAAAGAAGAATTTCACCTGCGAGTTCGACAAGAAAGGCAAGCTGGCCAACCTCGTTCCCGAGGGCAAGTAACAAGCGGCGCCGTTGGCCGCGCAGGGCGGCCAACGGCTTCGCACCGACCTGCTTCACCGCATTGGTGCAAGGGACTCACCGCACTGGTTCATCTGCCGTCCCTAGCGGACCCGGCCAATCTGGCCGATCGTTCTTACCCCGACATCATCCTCACCCCCGCACGGCCGGAATGCTGCCCGTTTCGTGACCGGGCGGTGTTCGCCCGTGGATGGACTGGAGCGTAAGAATGCACAAGCCGCTGCGCCGACTCTTCCTTGCCGTTCTATTGGCGGCAGGGACGACAGGTACACCCGCCCATTCTCCGCCTGCCCGCAAGCCGGTCATCGTCGTCGTGCACGGCGCCTGGGTGAACGGCAATGGCTGGCGCCCTGTCCATGATCGACTGGCGAGCGACGGCTACGAGGTGGTCGTCGTCCAGCACCCCATGACCTCGTTCGAGGCCGACCTTGCAGCGGTGAAGCGTGTGCTTGCGTTGCAGGCGGGCCCCCTGGTACTCGTCGGCCACTGCTACGGCGGTGCCCTCATCACGAATGCAGGGAACGATCCGAAGGTGAAAGCCCTCGTCTATATCGCGGCACACGCCCCCGATGAGGGCGAAACGCCTCTCGGCAACGACCGAAAGTTCGTGAACCCCGCCAGCCACGCAGGCAAGGACGTGCGCACGACCGCCGACGGCTTCCTGTACTTCGAGCCATCGACATATGCCGAAGACTATGCCGCCGACCTCGATCCGGCCACGGCACGATTCGAAGCGAGCGCGCAGGTACCCACTGCGTTGAGCGTGTTCGAGACCGTCGCAACGCATCCCGCGTGGAAGGACAAGCCGAGCTGGTACATGGTCGCGGGGGCGGACAAAATCCTGAGCCCGGAGCTCGAGCGCATGTATGCGCGGCGCGCCCGCAGCCGCACGGTGGAGGTCGACGGCGCCAGCCATTCGGTATACCAGTCGCATCCGGCGGAGGTCGCGGCGCTCATCGAGAAGGCCGCCGGCGCCGTCGCGGACGCGCCCTGAGGTTCGCGGCGGTCGCGGCATGCGCCGTGAAAGGATTCGTTACACTTGCCGGTCTGAGTTGGACACCCTGACCGAAAAGGAATGACAAGGAATGATCATGAACCACCGGCGGCAACGCATCCGAGCCCTCATTGCCACGAGTGCCATGGTGATGGCGGGCTGCAGTTCAGCCGCCGACCAGGCTCAGCCGCCCGTCCTCAAGGCATTGCAGGACCAGGGTCTGACCAACGTCAAGGCATTCGACGCGGGCAAGGACGTGCAGGGCTTCGCCGGCGTCATCGGCGAGCAGCCGATGGCGGTCTACGTGATGCCGGACGGCAGCGCCATCGTGGGAACACGGGTGGATTCCAAGGGCAACCGCATCGATGAAAAGACGGTTGCGGGACTCACCGTCAAACCCATGACGGACAAGATCATGAAGAACCTGTCCGAGGCGAAGTGGGTGCTCGACGGCAAGCCAGCCGCGCCACGCATCGTCTACGTGTTCACCGATCCGAACTGCCCATACTGCCACGACTTCTGGAAGGCCGCGCGCCCGTGGGTGGAGTCGGGCAAGGTCCAGTTGCGCAACCTGCTCGTCGGCGTGATCCGCGAAGACAGCCCGAACAAGGCCGCATCGATCCTGGGCGCAGCCGATCCTTCCGCCGCCCTGACGAAGAATGAACTGAGTTTCTCGCATGGCGGCATCGAACCGGCCAAGACGATTTCCGACGCCGTGCAGAACCAGCTCGATCGCAACCAGATGCTGATGCTGTCGCTGGGCTTCCAGGGTACGCCGGGTATCGTCGCGGCCGACGCCGATGGAAAACTCGTGAAGCTCAGTGGCTTGCCACGGGATGGAAAACTGGACGAAGTACTCGGTCCGAAATGACCGGGGGGTATTTTCTTCGCGTGCGTTGACTTCGTCTTGTGCGGGCGTTGCCGCGCGATTCAGGCACCTGACCGCCGGTTTACGGATGGCTGAACCGGAACCGTTGCTTCACGCGTCGCAGCATGGTCCGGCAATTGACCGCGCCGCATGCAGCGGGTCACGCTGGTTCCGTGTGCACCACGCACCGAATGGAGGACCGGCTCATGAAACGCACCATGCTCGTGCTGACCATGCTGATGACCATGGCGTCGCTCAGTGGCTGCATCATCGCACCGCACCGTCCTTACGATGGTTATCGGCATGATGGTTACCATCACTACGATCGCGATCGCTGCGACAGCCGCTACAGCGATTGCGGCCGTGGCTGGCGGCGTTGACACGCCCGCTAGCGGCCGATGCAGTGCCCCGGTCCGCCGAGGACCGGGGCACGCGCCTGGAATAGAATCGTGCCACCGGAATCACTGGAGCCGATCATGACCTCGCCTGCCCGCTTCCTCATCGCGCTGGCAATCGGTGCAAGTGTCACCGGTCCCGTCTGGGCGTCGAAGGACGATCCGGCCGCCGCGCTGGCCGAGCTGACCGCGGGCCGCATTGCCGGCAAGCCGCAGCGCTGCATCAATCTCCCCGCGGTATACGACAGCAGGGTGATCGACAAGACGACCATCGTGTACCGCATCGGCAATACCAACTACGTCAACCAGGTGAAGTCGGGCGCCAACGCGCTCAACGACGACGACGTGGTGGTGACGCATTCGTTCGGCTCGCAGTTGTGCGAGATGGACACGTTGAAGATGGTGGACCGGTATGGTGGCGGGCTACGCGGTTTCGCGATCCTCGGGCCATTCGTGCCGTACAAGGTCGCGCCAAAGAACCCATAAGCCGTTTCGGCGGGCCACGCTGTTTGTACGCGACTAGCCCGGGGGCATCGCAGGATCTTGCGTCGCAAATACCGTCAAAGTTGGCGTTTGCGACGATACCGGCACCGTCTTCCACGGGTCAGACTCCGCCTTCCACACCTACAGGCGGGCAACATGAAGCTCACACCGGAACTCCATGTACTGACTCTCGTTTGCGTCGTGACGGTTCTGATGTGGATCCCCTACATCGTGGCGAGGATCCTGACACGCGGCCTGGGCCGCACGCTGGCCAATCCCGATCCCTCGTTCGCTCCCGATCCCGCATGGGCCGAACGTGCGCGCCGCGCGCATGCCAACGCGGTGGAAAACCTGGCGGTGTTCGCGCCGCTGGTGATCGTCGCCGCGCTCACCGGCGTGAGCACGCCGGCGACGGTACTGGCGGCGAAGGTCTATCTGTGGTCGAGGGTGGCGCACTACGTCGTTTACACCGCGGGCATTCCGATCGCACGTACACTCGCCTTCGCAACGGGATTCGCAGCGACCCTGGCTATTGCCGGAACCGTGCTGGGGGTCTGATCCTCACCGCCTCAATTTCAGGCCACCACGACATGCGCATCCTGATACTCGCCCTGGACGGTCTGTTCGACACGGGGCTGGCTGTCACGCTCGACGCCCTCGCGGCAGCGAACGACGTGTCGGCACGGGCGATGGGCGGTGCATTTCGCTTCGACGTGTCGATCGTGGGCGTGCGCAGGAAGATCCGCTCGGGACAGGGGTTCATTGTTCCGGTCGATCCCATTGACCACTGCGCGAGGCCGGACTGGGTGGTGCTGCCGGCCCCCAACGCCACGACGCCGGAACAAGTCATACCCGCGCTCGCACGGCCGGATGTCGTGGACGCGCAGGCGCAATTGTTGCGGTGGCATGCGGACGGCGTGCCGATCGCGGCGTCGTGCATCGGCACGTTCCTTCTTGCCGAAGCGGGTCTGCTCGACCGGCGCGCGGCCACCACGACATGGTCGCTCGCTCCGCTGTTCCGGCAACGCTATCCCAGCGTCGCGCTGGACGAATCGCGCATGCTGGTGCCGACCGATATCGGCGTCACCGCGGGCGCCGCGATGGGTCACCTCGATCTCGCGCTATGGTTGATCGGACGGATGAGCCCGGAGCTCGCGGCGATGGTGTCGCGGTACCTGCTCGCGGACATCCGCTCGTTGCAGGCGCCGTACATCATTCCCAACCACCTCGCGATGGCCGACCCGCTGATCCTCCGGTTCGAACGCTGGTCGCGGGACAATCTCAGGGGCGGGTTCTCGTTACAGGAAGCGGCTCGCGCGCTGGCGACGAGTCCCCGCACGTTGCAGCGGAAGTGCGAGGCGGTGCTCGGCAAGTCGCCGCTGGCGTACTTCCAGGATCTTCGGGTGGAGCGCGCGCGGTCGTTGATCCATGGCAGCCGCATGCATGTGGATGCGATCGCGGCGGAGGTCGGGTATGAAGATGGAGCGACGTTGCGCACGTTGTTGCGCAAGCGCCTCGGGCGCGGGGTGCGGGAGCTTCGCGCCGACTTGCGCTAGGGCGGCGTGCTTCTCGTGAGCCATCCGCCGGGAAGGGTTTCGCGCAGGGTCTGCACGATGATCGCGCTGAGCTGCTCGCCCGAAGGGCCAATGTCCTTGTCGGCGCGGTAGAGCGCGAGACCCAGCGATGGCAGGTGCGGCAGGCCGTACCCGGTGGCGTCGAGTTGCCTGACACTGGCGGGGCAGCCAATCGGCGTGCGCAGTGCGATGCCGAGACCTGCCGCGGTGGCGGCCCAAAGGCCACCCAGGCTCGGGCTCACGAAAGCGATGCGCCAGGAAAGGCCGTGGCGGTCGAGCTGCTCGCACGCAAGCGTGCGCAGAAGGCAAGGTGCTTCCAGGGCGACCAGCGGCAGCGGCTCGCTCGTCCCGGAACGCCAGCCGGGTTCCCCGCTCGCGGCGCCTAGCCAGCACAGCGGCAGCGAGGCGATGCGTTGCGCGCCGGCACGCGCGCTGTCCATGTCCCACGCCAGCGCGAGGTCGAGATGTCCCGAGGCGACCTTCTCCATCAGCTCGGCGTTGCGCGCGATGCGGCCTTCGATCCTCACCCTGGGATGCGCGCGGGCGAAGCGGCCGAGCACCTGGGGCAAGACCGTTTCCCCGAAATCCTCCTGCAGCCCGAGGCGTATCCAGCCTTCCAGTTGCACACCGCGCACGGCGCTCACGGCCTCGTCGTTGAGTTCCAGGAGGCGGCGGGCGTAGGAGAGGAACGACTCACCGCTGTCGGTCAGGCTCAGCCCCCTTCCCGACTTACGGACCAGGCTCGTGCCCGCCTGCTCTTCGAGCTTCTTGAGCTGCGCGCTGACCGCGGAAGTAGAGCGGCCCAGCCTCTCCGCGGCGCGCGCGAACGAGCCGACGTCCACGCCGGTGACGAAACTGCGCAGGGCGTCCATGTCGAGATTGGTGGTGCGCATGGGACCATCCCGTTTTTCAGGAACGACAGTCCTGAATAATTCGATTGTCGGGACGATGGTCGCGCCCGATAGTGAGGGTGTCAATCGTTCACCCTGGAAGCCGTCATGCCCTTCACTCGCGTATCGCTGCTGGCGGGAAAGTCGCCCGCCTATCTTGCCGCCATCTCCGACAGTCTCGACCGGGCCCTCGTCGAATGTTTCGACGTGCCGGAGACGGACCGCTTCATGGCGTTCCACCAGCACCAGCCGGGCGAACTGGTGTTCGACCGCACGTACCGGGGCGGACCCCGTTCGGACGACTTCGTCCTTTTCCACGTCACCACGGGCAAGCAGCGTTCAGCAGCCACCAAGGAACGCTTCTTCCAGGGGCTGGTCGAGCGGCTGGCGAAAGCGCCCGGCATCCGGCCCGAGGACGTGATGATCATCATCGCGAATTCGGAATTCGAGGATTGGTCTTTCTCCTCCGGCGTGTCGGGGGCGGCGCCCCGTCCCGCCGAGGAATGATCGCTATGCGGTTTCGCCGTCACGACACCCTGCACCAGGCCAGGCGGTGAGCCTGCTCATGCCGTCGCGGTCGGGTCTACCTCGCGGCAGGACTGGTCCATGGCCTTGGGGTGGGTCCGATCGCACGGACGGCCGTCGACCACCGGCAAGGGCTGCGGGGCCATGCGGGTGACGATCTCCGCACCGGCGTGCAGCGTCTTGCTCACCGGGCAGGCTTCCGCGATCACCAGCAGGCGATCCCGCTGCGCCTGAGTCAGGTCGCCCTCCAAGAACACATGGCGCTCGAAGATGTCGCGCGAGGTGACCTCGTCGCGCCGATGCGTCACCGAAGCCTGCACGCGGCCGAGCGGCAACGCTTTGCGCCGGGCGTACATGCGGATCGTCATCACGGTGCACGCGCCGAGCGCCGCACTGAGCAGGTCGTAAGGCGTCGGTCCGGATGCCATGCCGCCCAGGTCCAGCGGTTCGTCGATGAGGATCGACGGACCCTGGCCATGCGCCCTGACCTGGAAAAGGCCCTGCCCTGTTTCCTCGACGATCACCGGGTTCGACGTCATGGGATGCTCCTGTGGGAAGACGCCGAGAGTACCGCCCTCCTCCCGCCGGCGATAGAACGATCCATGGACGGCGCGTCGCGCCGGGTTCGCGCGAACGAGACATACGTGAAGCGCCGGCCCCGGCAGTTCAGCGACGTGTTGCCGCCCTGCACGCGCCAGTGCCGCGACTTCATCACGACACCGGAAGAATGACCCGGCGCCCGACCTCCGGGCGTGCAGAAGACACGGGAGACGAGCATGAAAAAGATCCTGATCACCGGCATCGCGCTGGCACTGTCCACCGCCGGCGCGTGCGCCATGGCCCAGTCCGCGAGTTCTTCAGGACAGGCTACCGACCCCCAGCATAAGCAAGGCTCGCAGACGCAGGACGCGACCCGCATGGGGCAGCAGCGCAATCCGGCAAGCGCGAGCACCGCCGGCACGTCGTCCAGCATGGGCACGCAGGGTTCGCAGGGCACGCAAGGCGAGCACCGCAGGAACACACATGATCGCGGGCGCTCGGGCTCGTCCAGCGGCGCCTCGGGGACGGGTACGCCCACATCCTCGGGCACGCCGACCTCGAGCGGGACGGCGGGCGGGACAACCGGCGGCACCTATCCGCCTTCGCAGCAGCCGCCGACGCCGCAAGGCGGTCAGCGCTGAAGGTTTGCCGGGGCAGGCGGAGCGCGGTCTCCCCTGCCTCGCGGATTGTTGCCCCACGTGCAACATCGTGGTCCGTCTTCGCCGGCTAGCGAAGACGGACCCTCGTGCCTACCCTGCGAGCCTGGAAACGTCGCATGAGGTAAGGCCATGAGCCAGGACCAGTCCGGCACGGCCCGTGGACTGCGGGCAGTTCGCGGCGACACGCCCGCGATCGCGGCGGAGAAAGACCTGTTCGTCGCGATGATCGCGCACGAACTGCGGCAACCCCTGGCGGCGCTGGCGATGCAGGCGGACGTGCTCCGGCGGCTGGGTACGCAACGCCAGGACGAGCCGTTGCTGGAAATGGGCGAAGAAGTCCGCGCTACCGTCCATCGGCAGACGCGGCTGGTGAACGACCTGCTCGATCTCTCCCGCGTACGCCTGGGCAGGCTCGCACTGGACATGGCGCCGGTGGCGCTGGGCCCGCTGGTGACCCGCGTCGCCACGTCCATGACCAGGGCCGTCCCCTCGGTGGAACTTCGCCTGGACGTGGGTCCCGTCGTCGAAACGCTGGCATGCCACGCCGATGGTGTCCGCGTGGAGCAGATCCTCAGCAACCTCCTGGACAATGCCCTCAAGTCCGTGGGCGCGCACGGCGTGATCGAGGTGCGCCTCGTCGCGGAGGGCGGTTTCGCGCGCATCGCGGTGGCGGACACGGGCCGCGGCATGGCGCCCGGTGCCGTCGACAATCTCTTCCAGTTGTTCGGGCAGGAGCACGGGCGTTTCACTGCGCATGGTGCCGGCCTGGGCATCGGCCTTGCCCTGGTCCACGAGCTGGTTCGCGCACACGGCGGGCGTGTGGATGCGCACTCGGAGGGTATCGGCAAAGGCGCGACATTCACCGTGTGGCTGCCGCTGTCGGCAGACGAGGGGCGTGTGGCACGGCACGATGGACGGCCACCTTGGCACGCAGCGTCCGGCGATCCGTCCCGCACGTACAAGCCTGCGAACCGGCGATCTGCTTAGATACGTGGCCAGCTACCCACGGGACGACGAACCATGCAGCACATCCTCTTGCAGACCACCATCGAAGGCGACAGCGACGACTGGCACATCGGGCGCTTCAGCCTCCTGAAGACTTTCCTGGAAAACATCCGCGACGAAAACGGCGAGCAGGCATTCCGTGTCACCGCGCGCAACCGCGCTCCCCTCGGAAAGGCCGATCCGGTCCTGTCGCGCCTGCACGAATCCGGGTATGGGCAGCTGTGGCTTTTCGCCGTCGACGTCGGCGACGGCCTCAGCAGCGAAGACTGTGCCGGCATCAGCCGGTTCCGCCGAAACGGGGGCGGACTGCTGGTCACCCGCGATCACATGGACCTGGGCAGCTCCATCTGCAATCTCGCGGGCGTCGGCGCCGCTCACCACTTCCATTCGCGCAACCCCGATCCCGACACCACCCGTCACCAGATAGACGATAGCTTCACCACCGCGATTTCCTGGCCGAACTACCACTCCGGCGCCAACGGCGACTACCAGCGCGTCGAGGTAGCAGGCCATCCGCACCCGGTGCTGCACGATCCCGAATCGCCCTCGGGCCTGATCGAGTTCCTTCCCGCGCATCCGCACGAAGGTGCCGTGGGCGCGCCCCCGGACGATCCCACGAGCCGGGTCATCCTGAAGGGACGCAGCCAATGCACCGCCAGGGACTTCAACATCGCCGTCGCGTTCGAACGATCGAAGGCGGGTGGCCGCGCCATTGCGGAATCCACCTTCCACCACTTCGCCGATTACAACTGGGATACCGCGGCGGGTTGTCCTTCTTTCGTCTCGGAAGCGCCGGGCGACGGCCTGCGGCGCTTTCCCGAGGCGCTCCGTTCCACGCAGCGGTACGTGCGGAACATCGCATTCTGGCTGTCTGGCCAGGACTGACACACGAGGCAAGCACATGAAGATCGTAGTCTTGGGCGGCAGGGGCCTGGTTGGCCGGAACATCGTTGAGAGATTGCGCGCCCAGGGCCACGAGGTGACCGCGGCGTCGCGCGCCACCGGCGTGGATGTCATCACGGGCGAAGGTCTGGATGCGTGCCTCGCCGGCGCGGACGTCGTGATCGACGTCACCAACTCGCCCACCTTCGACGACGTCGCGGCATTCGACTTCTTCCGGACTGCCATCGTCAACCTCCTCGAGGCCGAGATCGCCGCGGGGGTGAAGCACCATCTCACGCTGTCGATCGTGGGCACGCAGCGCCTGGAGGACAGCGACTACCTTCGCGGCAAGGCCTTGCAGGACCGGATGATCCGCGCGTCCGGCATTCCCTTCACGATCCTGCACGCCACGCAGTTCTACGAGTTCCTCGTGGCGATCGTCACCAATGCGCTGCGCGACCAGACCATCCGGCTATCCCCCGCCTATATCCAGCCGGTGGCATCGGACGACGTCGCCGCCCTGATGGCCATGCTGGCCGTCGGCGAGCCACTCAACGGTTCGATCGAGATCGCCGGACCCGAGCGGGAACGCATGTCCGAACTCATCCAGCGCTTCGTGATCGACATGGAGGCGCCTTGCGACGTGCGGACCGATGCCAATGCACCCTACTTCGGCGCCGTCCTCGACGAGCACAGCCTCGTGCCCGGGGACGGCGCCTTGCAGGGCGAGATCGGATTCCAGGCCTGGCTGGAGCGATCGGAGTTCTCCCGCGTCGGCTGGTGACGGCTCCACTCACAGTTTGCTGTGCTCGACCTGCCGGTCGCGCTGCATCAGCGTCCACTCCGCGTGCTCGGTCAGCGCGGCATCGCCCAGCGCGTGCAGGATGGCACGTTGCCTGGCCGGATCGTCCGTGCGATCGAGCGCCGCCCGCGCACTGGCGAAGATGCGCTGCATGAAGCGGTACTGACGGATGAGTTCGCGATCGGCCTTGCGGTATGCATAGGCTTCGCGCACCGCGGCCATGATGGAGAGCACGGCCATCACGGTCACCAGGGTCACTTTCGTTTCGACGCCGAGATTCGTGGCAAACAGGGCCAGGAATACGCTGATCGCCATGCCGCCCCACAGGCTGATATGTCCGACGGTGGTGGTGATGTGGTGCAAGCGGATGCGCTCTTTCGCCTTGCGCTCGTAATAGTCGAGCTGGCCCGACTTGCCCGACTGGCCGACCCATTCCTCGATAACCTCTCCGAGTGCCGCGTCGCCCGGCTCCTCGGGATGGGTCGATGGATAAAGGCTGGCTGCGCGCATCACGTTGCGGATCCAGCCGAGTTCGATGTTCTGCTTCTGCAGGAAGTTGTCGTGGGCGAATTCATGATCGGCATCCGGCGCGATGCCGGCGCGGCGCCAGCAGGACTGGATCCGCAGGCCCTCCGCGAGTGCGCGGTAATCCAGGTATTTCCGGTGCCATCCCCGATGCCGTGCGAGGAGCGCCATCGCGCCGCCGGTGGCGAACAGCAGAAGGAACAGGTAAATGAGCGAGTCGTGCGCAGGTACATGGGCATAGAAGGTGAAGGCGATGCCCATCAGCGCCGCGACCGTGTAAGTGACGCGCAATGCCATCACCACGCGCTGGCGGAAATGCATGGCCAGCCAGTCCGCCGCATGGAACACCTGCTCGATCAGGGCGGTGGAGGCACAGGGCGTGACGCGCAAGGAAGGCGGCGCGTTCGCGATCCGGGCGGCATGACGCGCGCACTCGAGATTGAATTCCGCCATGCGCGTGAACATGAGCTCGAAGTCCTCTGGCATGCGCGCGTGCATCGACGGGTCGTCGCCCGTGCGCCATCCGGAGTCCAGTGGCTGAAGACCAGGCGCGGGGCCTCCATCGCGGCGCGAGCAGACGACGTGATAAAGCAGGCTCTCGGTACCGCCGCCGATCACGTGACGGCGGTGCGGGTGGCGCTGGACGAGGCCGGGCAGTACACCCGTAAGATGGTATGTCACGATCTGCGCGGTGCCGCCGAAGCCGCCTGCCTCGTTGCCGTCCCACAGCGCCAGCAGGATGTGGCAGTGGCTGGCGATATAGACGCCTGCCGTGGCGTACTGGCGATCGCGCTCGACGCCGGGCGCGGAGATCGCATGACGCGGCGTGTCCATCAGGCGTGGCAGCAGCACCACTTCGGCCTGGTCGCGAAGTCCTTCGAAAGAGCGACGCACGTCCGCGTCGCCGAAATCGTCCATGTAGAGGTCCGGCGGCAAGGGCAATGGCGCCATGAGCCGTGCGCCGATGGCCAGGGCTTCCCGGGCGACCAGCTGGTCACCGCCCTCGGCGAGCGACGACAGGACCACGATCGGCAGGTCGGGAAACCTGTCCTTCAACGCGGCGAAGAAATCGCGCACGCGCTGCCGGATGTCCTGCAGTTCTTCCGGCGCGATATCGCGATGGCTGGTGACACCGACGACCAGGGGAATCATGGGCGAGTCCATGGATGGTGAACGACGTGGACAGTTCAACGGCTCGCGCTGCGCCCCCGGACGCCGCGCAGCGTTGCGTCAACTCGGTTTGATCCCTCCCTTCGTCGTCAGGTCCGCGTTGTCGCCGGGAACGGTGGTCTTCTTGGGATCGGGCGCCTTCGCCGGGGGCGGGGCTTGCCGTTCGGGTTTGTTGTTGCCGGGTGTGTTGGACATGGTCGTCTCCCATGATGTGGAACGGTCCTTACCGGTTTGCTGCCGCCTCTCCATCGCCGGCCATCCATTGACGCTGGAACTCCTGGTTGGACGGGTATTCGATTGCGTGCTCGCGAAGCGCGGTCAACAGGGCGGCGTCGCGATAGCCTGCGGACTGCAGGCGCTCGATCAGGGGCGATGCCTCGGCACCTCTGCGCAGCGACAGCAGGGCCAGCGTCTGCAGGGCAAGAAGACGCGGGTCGCCCTGCCCGCTCTTCGCCGAGGCCATCGTTCGCAAAGCCGTTTCCCTGAGGACGCGTGCTTCGCCGCCGGCCGTCGCGTCGGCCTGTGCCAGCAGGGCGGATGCCGAGGCAAGGAGGAGGGGGCGGTCGTCGGGCGCCTTCGCGAACAACGGGCGGAGCATGCGCGCGGCTTCCTGCGCCTTGCGGCGGGCTCCTGCGTTGTCGTCGATGAGCCGCGATTGCGCCGCATGCTCGACGAGAGCCTCGGCGTATTCACGCTGCCATGTGGCGTTCGCCGGGTCCATGGCCGTGAGCCGGGCGAAGATGGCTTCGGCTTTCGTCGTCAACCGGCCGGCGGCGAGGAGGTCGCCATCGAGGCGCCGCAGACGGGCGAGCTGGGTGCCATACAACGCGATCTGTTCCTGCAGCTCGGCGTTGCTCGCATCCACCGCCGCCAGCGACGTCGCGATATCCACAGCACGTTGCAGCCGCTCCATGCCCGATGCCAGGTCGCCTGTCATCGCCTGCGTGCGTCCCAGGATCGCGTGCGCGGTCAACAGGCGACTCTGCCGGTTCACGTCTTTCGGCTCCTCAGCGGCGAGGCGCACCTGGATGCGCTCGTCTTCGCCGTACTTCCTCACGGCTTCGGCGAGATCGCCACGCAGCAGCGCCAGCTTGCCGATGTTGTTATAGGCGGAGCCGAGCGATTCGCCCCATTCCGCGTTGCCCGGCTGCGCGGCGACGAGGCGCCGCATCGCGTCGAGCATGCGGCGATACTGGACCTCCGCTTCGTCCAGGCGGCCACGCGCCTCCATCACGTAGCCGATGTTGTTGTCGACCAGGGCCAGCTGGAATGCGATGTCGAGGTCGGCCGGAGCATGGCCAGCGGCACGTGCGAGGATGGACTTGGCCGACGCGAAGCTCGCTTGCGCTGCATCCAGCTTTCCCTGTCGCCAGTACACCATGCCGATCAGGGTCTCCACCTCGGCGTGTGCGAGCCAGTGCTGCGCACCGGGAGCGCTGGCAGCGAGTTTCTCGCCGATGGCACGCGCTGCCTGGTAGGAGGTCATGGCGGCGGTCAGCTGCCCCTGGTCCACGCGCACGCTCCCGATCTTTTCCAGGGCCTTCATGCGCTGCGCCATCGCGCGGTCGCCGAGGTCTTCATCGGAGCGGGCCTGGAAATACGCCATGGCCTTGTCGTCGACGGCTTCCATGATGTCGAGCCGCGACGCTTCGGAAAGCTTGTCGTTGAGGTCGCCCAGCATGAAGGCAACCAGGTCTTCCGCCTCCTTCTGCCGCTGCTTCGCGGCATCGCGCGCCGCGAGCGCGGCGAGCGCCAGGGCGCCGGTGACGGCGGTGACGCAGACGGCGACGCTCGCGAGAGCCACGGCGCGGCGCGCGCGCCTCTGGTAGTCCCGGCGTTTCAGCGCGTCCAGGTCCAGCCCCAGCAGGCCTGCGACAAGGCGATACTTCGCTTCGCTCCTGCTGTCCTTGCCGGGTCTCACGTCGGCGGCGATGGGTTCCACCGCTTCGTCGGCCACCGTGCCGTCCGGCTGCCGGCGCTGGCGCAACGCCGGCGCGAAACATTCTTCCTCTGCCTGCGCAGGATCGAGACTCGCGTTCGGCTCGCCGGCCACGATCAGGCAGTAGATGCGTTCGCCGCGCCCCAGGCGCATGAAGGTGGCGACCTCCTCGTTCACCCAGCGCGAGGTCGCGGCGCTCGGCGAGCAGACCACGAGCAGGCTCGCGGATTGCGCCAGTGCCTCGGTCACTTTTCCACCCAGGTCGGCTGCCGTCGCGAGTTCGTCGCAGTCGCGAAAGATGGGAGCGATGCGGCGCGGTACCGGGCCGAAAGGCGTGGACGTGCCGACCAGCCGCCGCGGCACCACGTAGCCTTCCAGCGCCCGGTGCAGCCAGCGTGCCCAGGACTCGTCCCGGTGGCTGTAACTGAGGAAGGCACGGTACCGGAATGCCGGCACGGCGGTGGTCTGGGCCGTCACGGGGGTACTCCCCAAGCACATGGGTTGCGCAACCCTTTCCGGCTGTCACGCGAACGTGGCGGCCGGGCCGCAACCGGACCCTGACGGATGCGGGGATTACGCTAGCACCATTAGTGTGACGGGTGTCGCGTTTTCACGGAGCTTTCACCGATCGGCCCGCCGTCATGGGCGGCTTCCGTGGGATCGGCAAACTGGATGACCGTCCCGTGCTGCCAGGCGTCGGCGCCCGGCGCGACAGGCGGCGGCTTGATGTCCTCCCTTTGCTGGCGCTCCCGCGCCGTATCCACGCCAAGGCGCTCGTCGCGCGCGCGGACCATGGCCTGGTCGATCTGGCCGTCGCGGGTGAAACCCATCATCAGCTGCGGCACGCCGAGGGGGAGCTGCTTGTCCTGGTCGGTATGCCAGGTGTGGAAGGTCTTGCCGTAAGTGCCGGCAAGCTTCTCCATCAATTCGTGCTCGGCAACGTCCGGCAAGCCGGGCGCAACGAGTTCGCCCGAGGTGACTTCGTAGGCATGGCTGTGCCAAAGCGCTTTCTCGGCGTCGGGCAAGGTGGCAAAAAGCTTCGCGCTGATGATGTATTCCACGCCCATGATCTTCGCGTTCGAACCGTTGCCGTCGTAGATGACGCACTGGTTCACTTCCTCGTTGAGGACCGCGCAATAGTGGTGGGCTTCCATCTGGCCTTCCATGTGGCCGCTGTAGAAGTGGAAGCCGTCCAGGTACATGTCGAGCGCATTGAGCGGCGGCGCGCTCTGCAGCATCGCGGCGCCGGCTTCGAGTACGCGGGTTTTCGCGGACTTGTCCGCTCCCGGCGATTGCACCGGCGAATCCGTGTCGCCGCCCTTGCACGCGGCGAGGACGATGAGCAACGGCAGCAAGGGGATGAGGCGCCGCATGATCGAGTCCCTCCTGGTGGGGAGGAAGGACGGTCCGATACATCGGTTAAACGCGGCGTGGAGCGGCGGCGGAGCGAGCCGCACCTACCTGAACGTATCGCCCCGGTACGCGGATCGCTCAACCGCCCGGCGGATTGGAATCGATGACTTTCACCTTCCCACCCGTGGTGGAAGGCTGGATGCTCTCGTCGGTGGCCAGCAGCACCGATCCCGGCGAAAGCAACGGCAGCACCTTCTCCATGAATTCCCGCGGCACCGCGACGCGATCCACGAGCGCTTCGTCGACCACCTTTCCGGCCTCGTCGCCATGTCCCGGGATGCCGATGGTGATCCAGTTGGGCATGCGCAGGCCGGCACGCGTCGGCGCGTCGGGCATGTAGCCGGCCGCGACGATGAAGGCATGGGTACCGGTCAGCGGATCGGTCACCTGTACACGGCTGCGGCCGATCTCGATGCCGTTGCGGAGCACGATGACCCTTCCGTCGGTCACGCTCATCACCATGGAGATCGGTCCCGTCGGCGATGCTTCCGGCGTCCACCGGTAGGTTTCGCCGGTAGAGAGGGGCGGAAGGTCAAGATCCGCGCCGTTGCGCGGATCGATCGGGATCACCGCGCTCGGATGCACCACTGTCACGGGCGCGGTGCCCTGCTCCGCGACGACCACCGTCATGCCCATGTTGGTCGCTTCGAACAGCAGGCGGGCGAACTCGGTCGGCATGTGCACGCAGCCATGCGATTCCGGGTACCCCGGCAATCCGCCCGCATGCAGCGCCACGCCGTCCCAGGTGAGGCGCTGCTGGTAAGGCATCGGGGCATTGTCGTAGGTCTTCGAATGGTGGTCCTTGTCCTTCTGCAGGATGGTGAACACGCCGGTGGGCGTCTCATGCCCCTTCTTCCCCGTGCTCACCGTGGTGACGCCGATGAGGATGCCGTTGCGATACGCGTAGGCCCGCTGCTCGGTAAGGCTCACGATGACCGCCATCGGACCGGCGCCGCCCGGGCGCCCGCCCCAGATCCACTGACCCGGCTTCAGGTCCGCCGGCGGCGTATCCGCCGGGCTCGACTCCCTGGCACCCCAGACGGGTACGCTGGCGACGGCGGAGGTCGCCACCGCAATGGATATCGCGATTCCCATGAGCAGGCGTTTCATGCGTGGTTCCTCGTTCCCCGGATGCGCGGAGGTTAACGGGCAGGTACCCGTTGGGCGAGTATCGATCGCCTGTCACTTGGCCGATACGGCTCCGGCGGGCCGATTCGCCGCGCGGCCGCACGGATCCGTCCCGCCGTGTCGATTTCCGGGAGCGCCGTTCGACGCGTATGGGTAACCCCCAATCCGGTGAATCCGATGACCCTGAAGCTTTATGCCCATCCGTTCTCCTCCTACTGCCAGAAGGCCCTGACCGCCATCTACGAGAACGGCACGCCATTCGCATGGAAGATGCTTTCGCCGGAGCACCCAGAGATTTACGCGGAGTTCGCCGAACTTTGGCCGCTCAAGCGTTTCCCGGTCCTGGTCGACGGCGAACGCACCATTACCGAGGCCACCTGCATCGTCGAATACCTCGACCTGTATCACCCGGGACCGGCCCCGATGCTCCCGGCGGAGCCGAAGGCGGCCCTCGAGGTGCGGCGCATGGACCGGTTCTTCGACAACTACGTTTCCACGCCCCAGCAGAAGATCGTGTTCGACGCCATGCGGCCCGACGGCCACCACGATGCGCGGGGCGTGGCCGAGGCCCGGGAGATGCTGGGACTGGCGTATGCGTGGCTCGACAGGCACATGGCCGGACGCGAGTGGGCCGCACTGGACCGTTTCACCCTGGCCGACTGCGGTGCCGCCCCGTTCCTTTTCTACGCGGACTGGACGCACCCGATCGATACGCGCTTCGAACACGTCCACGCGTATCGTCGGCGCCTGCTGGCCCGCCCCTCGTTCGCACGCGCCGTGGACGAGGCCCGGCCGTACCGGACGCTCTTCCCCCTCGGCGCCCCCGACCGCGATTGACCGCAGGAGATCATCGAATGAGCAGCCAGCCCCTCGTACCCGCCGCCGAACTGGCGGCACGCAGTACCTTCCGCATGCCGAACGAGAGCGCCGAATATCGCCGGGCCCGCACGGCCCTCCTGGCCGAGGAGATCGAGCTTCGCCGGCACATCGAGCGCGTGGCCGAATTGCGCCGCGCCTTGCCGCCGGGCGGCGAAGTGCGCGGCGACTATCGCTTCGTGGGCGTGGATGGCCCCGTGGACCTTGCCGGCCTCTTCGGCGACAAGCCGAGCCTCGTCACGTACAGCTGGATGTTCGGCCCGCAGCGCGAGCGCCCCTGCCCCATGTGCACCTCGCTGCTGAGCGCCTGGGACGGCGAAGCCCGCGACATCGAGCAGAACACGGCGCTGGCGGTCATTTCGCGCTCGCCCATCGAGCGGATGGTCGCCTTCGCGAAGGAGCGCGGCTGGCGCCACCTCAAGCTCTATTCGGATGCCAACGGCGATTTCAGCCGCGACTACTTCGCGATCGGCAAGGAAGGCGGCGACGAGCCCGCCTTCAACGTCTTCACCCGGCGCGACGGTACGATCAGGCACTTCTGGGCCGGCGAAATGGACGGCAACACGATGGACCCCGGGCAGGACCCGCGCGGCGCGCCCGACCTGATGCCGCTGTGGACGGTGATCGACTGCCTTCCACAAGGACGTTCGCCCACCTGGTATCCGAGCCTGGACTATCCGTCGGCCTGACCGGCCAGGGTGAAGTAGGCGACTTCCCGGCGCAGCACGGCCGCGCTTTCGCGCATGGCGCGGCTGGCTGCCGCGGCATCTTCGACAAGCGCGGCATTCTCGCGCGCGGTTTCGTCGATGCCGCGGACGGCGCCGTCGACCCGCGCTATGCCCTGGGCCTGGGCACGCGTGGTATCGGTCAGTGCAGCCATCATCACGGCGAGCGTACCCACGCGCTCGCCGATGCCCGCGAGCACGTCGCCCGCGCGGTCGACCGAGGCCACGCCGGCCTGGACGGCTTCGTCGCTCGCGGCAATGAGTCCACGGATGTCGCGCGCCGCCGCGCCGCAACGCTGTGCCAGTTCGCGCACTTCGTGGGCCACCACGGCGAAGCCACGGCCGTGCTCGCCGGCACGTGCCGCCTCGACGGCCGCGTTCAGCGCCAGCAGGTTCGTCTGGAAGGCTACCTGGTCGACCAGGTCGAGCACCTCGGCGGTGCGCTGGCTGGTCGCCTGGATCGCACGCATGTTCCCGATGGCGTCGGCCGCCACGCGACGCCCTTCGTCCGTCATCGTACGCGCCTCGCGCACTGCGCCGTCGGCAGCCATCGCCTCGTCAAGGCCGCCCGACACGGCATCGCGCATGTCGCGCATCGACAGCATGGTGTGTTCGACGTGGCTGGCCTGCAGGCGCGTGCGCTCGTTCAATGCATCGTTGCCGCGCGCGAGGCCGGCCGAGGCCTCGGCAACGTGATCCGCGCGATCGCGCACCTGCACCACCACGTTGCCGAGCTGGGCGTCCATCGCCGCGAGCGAGGCGAGCAGCCGGCCGATCTCATCGTCGCGGCCCACGTCGATGCGCGAGCCGAGGCGGCCACCGGCAATCGCCGCCGCGACGTCCGCGGCCTGGCGCAGGCGCCGGCCCAGCGAGCGGATGAGCGCAAGATCGATCGCGCTGGCCAGCAGCAGCGCGATGCCGAGCAGCACGGAGGAATAGATCTCGCCGCGCGCGATCTCCGCATGCTGCGCTTCCGCCACGGCATTGCCGCCATCCACGGCAAGCCCGAACAGGTTGGAGAAGTCGCTCTTCAACGGCACCACGGCGGACTGCACGTCATTGGACAGCTGCAACTGGGCCAGGTCGTACTGCTCCGCTTTCAGAAGTTCGACCACGGTGTCGACGGCCTTGTCCGCATCCTGGCGATGCGCCGCGGCCAGGGTCACCAGCTTGCCCTGCTCCTTGCCCAGCCCGCTGGCCTCCAGCGCCTTCCACTGGCGGTCGATGGATCCGCGGTCCGACTGGATGGTCGTCACGGCATCGTCGGCAGCGGACGGCAACCGGGTGAGCGTGGCGTGGATCAGTGCGTCGAGGAGGTCGTTGTAGTCGTTCTGGATATGGCCCAGCGCGGCGACCGGGGCGAGCGTGTCGCCGACGACGGATTGCAGGCGGCGGTCGGCGGCACGGAGCTGCAGACCGCCGACGATCCAGAGCGCGAGGAGCAGCAGGATGGTGCCGCCGGCGCGGAGCGCCAGCCGGGCGCGAAGCGTCAGCGTGGGACGGGGTACTCGGGGGAACGGCATGACGGACTCGAACGGGGGTGGGGTACCCGCGTGTCGGCCGCCGGTTCGCCAACTTTAGCTTCGAAGACCGATTTGTTTCTTTATTTCAAATAGTTACAGAATGATGACAAGCAGGTCAGCGCAGCTGGCTGTCCTTGCTGCCGCGGCGGTTGTAGCCGCTGAAAGCGGCTTCTTCCTTGTCCGCCTCCTCCTGGCACGCCACGCAGAGACGCACGCCCGGAACGGCCTTGCGCCTTGCTTCCGGGATCGGCTTGTCGCATTCCTCGCAACGCTCCAGGCTGGGGCCTTTCGCCATGCGGCTGCGTGCGCGCTTCACCGCGTCTTCCACGGTGGCGTCGATCTGGTCTTGTACGGCGGTGTCGCCCGCCCATCCGGTAGCCATGGTTTTACCTCCTGGCGCTCGGGTCCGACAGCTAAAGATGGTGCCAAGCCTTTGGTTTTAAAGGCGTGACGGCGGCGTGGTTCAGGCTGACGCGGCCGTGCCGCGGGGTTCGTCGTAGATGCCGAATTCCGCGATGCCTGGCTGCCGGCCCTGGACGCTGAGGCGGACACGCCTCGCCGTCGTGCGGGGGATCTCATGGAACTGGTAGGGCGCGGGCGTGCCGCCGGCGGCCACCTCGCTCCATGCTCCGTCCTTCTCCACTTCCACCTTGTACGAGACGATGCGGCTCGCGTCGCCGTAACCTTCCGCGTGCAGCGGCTCCACGATCGAAAGCGTGTTGAACGCCACCGGTTCGTCGAAGCGCACTTCGATCCACGCATCCTGCTTGCCGCGATCGGCCAGCCAGTAGCTGTGGAAGTTGTCGTCGAAGGCCTGGTCGGGTCCCACCGCCTCGTCGCTCGCGCTCGCCCACGCCGGCTTGCCGGCGGCGAGATCGGGCGTGGTGATGGTGACGGAACGGCCGATCTTCGGCGCCGGGCCGGGGTTCTTCCAGAGACGGCCGATCTCCGCCAGGCGTGCCACCGCGTTGTCGTCGAAACGGCCGTCGCGGTTTGGCGCCACGTTGAGGATGAGGTTGCAGTGGTTCTCGTTGAACGGCTTCAGCCATTCCTCGACGATCGTCTGCGCTGACGCGAGTTCCGCTGCCGGGTAGGCCTTCTTCCAGAACCAGTCGCTCTGCAGCGTGGTGCCCGACTGCGACGGCACCGGGCTGTCCGGCGGAATCTTCTGGCCGGCGTGCTGTTCGTACTGCTTGATGTCCGTGTAGTAGAGCGCCGTGCCGGGATAGCTGCCGGCGTTATGGTCGGTGAGCAGGCAATCCGGCTGCAACGACTTCACCAGGTCGTAGATCTCGCGATAAGGCAGTTCCGCATAGGAAATGCGCGACCACGACGCGTTCCAGCCATCGAGGATCAGGGCCGTGAGCGGGCCGTAGTTCGTGAGCAGTTCGGTGATCTGCGCCTTGATGAGCGCGATCTTCGCGGGCGTGACGGTGCGCGCGCGGATGTCCTGGCGCAGGTCGAGGATGGAGAAATACAGGCAGACCCCGAGGCCTGCCTTGCGGAACGAATCCACGTAACGCCGCACCACGTCGTGCGGAAACGAAGACTGCATGACGTTCGCGCTGCCGATCTTCGTCGGCCACAGGCAGAAGCCGTCGTGGTGCTTGGTGGTGAGGCAGGCGTAGCCCATATTCGCGGACTTCGCGGCGCGGGCCCATTGGTCGGTGTCGAGATGTTTCGGATCGAACAGCTTCGGCGACAACGTCGGGTCGCCCCATTCGCGTTCTTCGAAGGTGGCCATGTTCAAATGGATGAACATGCCGAAGCGCAGGTCGAGGAAGGCCTGCTGCAACGACCTCAGGCGTTCCGGGTCTACGGCCACGTGCCGCTTCGCCGCCACCGCCGGGGTTGTCGCCAGCGTTCTCACGCCTGGCCAGATGCCGCCGCCGAGTACGCCGGCCGCGGCGAGTGCTTTCGCGAAGTCACGGCGATTCAACGCGTTCCCTCCCCATCCTGCGGACGCTTGTGCTGCGGATCGCCCGACCCCGTGGTGACGGGCTCCTCGGGCTTCGGGCCCCCGCCGTGGGTGGGATCGCCGGCACCGGTGGTGGGATCGTCGTAGGTCTCGCGCTCTTTCATGGCATCGCCTCCATCGGAACCGCCAGTGTGCAGGGAGAATCGTCCAGGGTCCGTCATACCGCGCCCGCCGCGTGTAAGGCGCACCGGCCGGCAAAGCGCTACGCTCGTCGACCATGACCTCGACCTCACCGCTTGACCCTACCGCGCTTGCCGAGGACGAGTCCATCGCATGCAGCGAATCCGCGCGCCGCTGGACGCTGGTCGCCGCCATCGTGGGTTCGGGCATGGCCTTCGTCGACGGTACCATCGTCAACGTGGCGCTGCCCGCCATCCAGCAGGCGCTGGATGCCACCACCGCGGATGCGCAGTGGGTCATGGAGGCGTACGCGCTGCTGCTCTCGGCGCTGATCCTCGTGGGCGGCGTGTTGGGCGACCGCTTCGGACGGCGCCGCGTGTTCCTCATCGGCACCGCGATATTCACGCTCGCCTCGATCGCCTGCGCCGCCGCGCCGACCATAGGCACGCTCATCGGGGCGCGTGCGGTGCAGGGTTTCGGCGCCGCTTTGCTCGTACCGGGCAGTCTCGCCCTGATCAGCAGCGCGTACCCGAAAGAACGTCGCGGCGCGGCGATAGGCACGTGGTCCGCCTTCAGCGGCATCACTGCCGCCGCCGGGCCGGTGATCGGCGGTTACCTGGTCGAGTACGTGTCGTGGCACTGGGCCTTCCTGATCAACCTGCCGTTGGGCATCACGCTGGTCGCGGTGTGCCTGTGGCGCGTGCCGGAAAGCCATGGCCGGAACGCCGGGCGTCTGGACATCTCCGGCGCCGTGCTGGCCACGGTGGGACTCGCGGGCGTGGTGTACGCGCTCATCGAAGCGCCGCAGCAGGGCTGGACCTCGGCGCCGGTACTGATCGCCGCGGGCACGGGCGTGGCGGGGCTGGCGGCGTTCATGTTCGTGGAGCGGCGTTCTTCCGCGCCGATGCTGCCCCTCTCGTTGTTCCGCAACCGCGACTTCTCGGCCGCCAACGCGCTCACCCTGCTGCTCTACGCCGCGCTCGGCGGCAGCCTTTTCTTCGTGCCGCTGAACTTCATCCAGGTACAGGGGTATGGCGCGACAGGCGCCGGTGCGTCGCTGCTGCCGATCATCGTGATCATGTTCTCGCTGTCGCGCTGGACCGGACGGCTCGTGGATCGCGTGGGCGCGAAGCTGCCGCTGGTCGTCGGCCCGTCCATCGCCGCCGTGGGCTTCGTCCTGTATGCCGTTCCCGGTGTGGGCGGAAGCTACTGGACCACGTTCTTCCCGGCGAGCTGCGTGCTCGGCCTGGGCATGAGCATCGTCGTGGCGCCGCTCACCACCACGGTGATGAACGCTTTGTCGCCCTCGCTGGCAGGCACCGCTTCCGGCGTGAACAACGCCGTGGCGCGTACCGCCGGACTGCTCGCCATCGCGGTCTTCGGCGCCATCCTCACGCAGGTGTTCGACAGCACCCTCGATGCGCGTCTCGCCGGGCTCGCCCTGCCCGGCGACGTCGTCAGCCGGATCATCGAACAGAAGGCCAGGATGGCCGGCATCGAGGTATCGGATCCTGCCGCCCGGCGCGCCATTGCCGATGCCTTCGTGGCGGGTTTCCGCGCGGTCATGCTGGTATCGGCGGGGCTGGCGGTGCTGTCGGCCATCGTGACCGCGTTCGCCCTGGGCGGGGTCAGAACCAGAGACGAACCCCGGCCACCCAGCGGCGATCGGTGACGCGACGGCCTTCGTCGCGGGCGAGGCCCGCCGTCCCCGCCGTGAGGTGCTGCCAGGCGAGGCCGAGGTACGGCGCGATCGAACGGCGGATCTCGTAGCGCAGGCGCAGGCCGCCTTCGAGGCTGGAAACGCCGGAACGAATACCGCGCTGCAGGTCGTCCTTGCCGTAGGCGTTGACCTCCAGTTCGGGCTGCAGGATCAGGCGCTGGGTGATCAGCAGTTCGTATTCCACACGCACGCGTGCCGCCGTTCGGCCACCCGAACCCGCGTAGGCCGTCGCTTCCACCTCGAACCAGTACGGCGCCAGGCCTTGCAGGCCGACCGCGGCCCAGTTCCGCTTCGGCCCCTCGCCGATGTCGCGGCGGAGCCCGAGTTGCGCATCCCAGAACGGCGCCACGGCGTGACTCCAGAAAGCCTCCACGTCGCCGTCGTGTGGACGGCCGCCCTCGCGCTCGCCTTCGCTGCGCAGCCAGAGCTTGTCCGTGTCGTTGCCATACCAACCTTCGGCTTCCCACGACTGGCCGTGACGGCCCTGCCCCGCAAAGGATTCGAGCCGGTCGAGCAGCAGCATGCCGACGGGCGCCGTGTCATCCATGCCCATCATGTCCATGCCATGCATCGACGAGGGGACGCCGTCGGACCAGTCGCCGCTGCGTGCGTCCGCGGGCGCATCGTGGGAGCCGTGCTGCATGTCCGAATGGTCCATGTGTTCCATGGACTGGCCGAAGGCCACGCAAGGAACGAGCGCCAGCAGCAGGATCGCGGCACGCGTCACGACACGACCACCTCGCGGAACATACCCGCTTCCATGTGGTAGAGCATGTGGCAGTGGAACGCCCAGTGCCCGGGATTGTCGGCGGTGACGGCGTAACTCACCTGCTGGGCCGGCTGCACGTTCACGGTGTGCTTGCGAACCTGGAACGCGCCATCGGGCGATTCCACCTCGCTCCACATGCCGTGGAGGTGGATCGGATGGTTCATCATCGTGTCGTTGACGAGGCGCACGCGCAGGCGCTCGCCCTGGCGGAAGTGCATCGGCTTCGCCTGGGAAAACTTCAGGCCGTCGAACGACCAGGCGAAGCGCTCCATGTTGCCCGTCAGGTGCAGTTCGATGGTGCGGCCGGGTTCGCGCGCATCGAGCGCGCCACCCACCGTGCGCAGATCGGCATACGTGAGCACGCGATGCCTGCGCTCGCGCAGGCCCACGCCGGGATCGTCGAGGTTCGTGCGCGGCATGTCCACGCGCATGTCGACGTTGGAGCCGTACTCCGTGCGCGCGTGGCTGGCCATCGTCGTTCCGCCGCCCATCATGTCGTCCATGGAAAGCCGCTGCCGGGCGTCGAGGGGCGGTACCGCCGCGCTCATGCCTTCGCGCGGGGCCAGCGTGGCCCGGGCGTAGCCGGAGCGATCGATGGACTGGGCGAAGATCGTGTAGGCACGGTCCTCGCGGGGTTCGACCAGCACATCGTAGGTTTCGGCAGCGGACAGCCGCAGCTCGTCGACGTCGACCGGTTCCACGTCCTGGCCGTCGGCTGCCACCACCCGCAGGCGCAGCCCTGGAATACGGAGGTCGAAGATCGAATTCGACGAGCCGTTGATGAGCCGGAGACGCACGCGCTCGCCGGGGCGGAACAGTCCGGTCCAGTTGGCTGCCGGCGTGGCGCCGTTGACCAGGTAGGTATAGCTCGCTCCGGAAACGTCGGCGAGGTCGCTGGGGTCCATGCGCATCTGGTTCCACATGCGCCGCATCGCGACGGCGTCCCTGAAGCCCTTCGTGTGCGCGTCGCGCAGGAAATCAGCCAGGGTGGGGCGGCCGTAGTTATACACATTGCCGCGCGTCCGCAGGTTGGCGTAGATGCGCTCGGGATCCTCGTCGCTCCAGTCGCTGATGAGGATCACGTGTTCCCGGTCCGCGGGATAGCGCTCGCCATCCTTCGGCTCGATGACGATGGCGCCGTACAGTCCGCTTTGTTCCTGGAAGCGGCTGTGCGCGTGGTACCAGTAGGTTCCGGACTGCTTCAGGTGAAAGCGGTAGGTGAACTCGCTTCGCGCGGGAATGCCGTCGAAGCTGAGGCCCGGCACGCCGTCCTGGTC
>NZ_JBPGXO010000039.1:0-43552 GCF_056755555.1 Luteibacter sp. SVR4-7G
CGAGGTGAGCCGCCCATTCTATATCGTTTTTCCGGTCCGTCAACACCCTCGTCATGCTTCTTTTCGAGGTGGCTGACGGTGGCGATACAGCTGCCGTAGCGTTCGTCGTTCGACGTGGGCCGCTGCGGGAGGGCGAATAATACGGATTCCTAAGAACGCCGCAAGAGCTTTTGTGAACTTTTTTTGAAACCCGCGTTAAATCAGACGGATGCGGGCGAAGTTTCGCTTACCCACCTGAAGTACGCCCTCGAAACCGGCCGTGAAGATCCGCGCCGCGTCCTCCACCACCTCGCCGTCGATCCGCACCGCGCGCTCCTTGAGCTTGCGGTTCGCCTCGGAATTGCTGGGCGTGACGCCGGCCGCGGTCAGCAGCGCCGCCAGGCGGAACCCTTCCGCCGGCGCAGCGATGTCGGTCAGCGGCAGGAGGGAGGTGTCGCCCTCCCCGCGCACCACCGCATGCCAGCCGGCGATGGCCTGCTCCGCGGCGGCCGCATCGTGGAAGCGGGTCGCCAGCTCGCGGGCAAGGCGCAGCTTGGCATCGCGGGGATTGAGGGCCCCGGAAGCGATGTCTGCCTTCATGCGGGCCAGCTCGTCCAGGGATACTTCGAAGCTCAGCAGCTCGAACCAGCGCCACATGAGCTCGTCGCCGATCTTCATCGTCTTGGTGACGATGTCGATGGCCGGCTCGTTGATGCCGATGTAATTGCCCAGCGACTTGGACATCTTGTTGACGCCGTCCAGGCCCTCCAGCAGCGGCATGGTCAGCACGATCTGCGGCGCCTGGCCGTGGTGCTCCTGCAGGGCGCGGCCCATCAGCAGGTTGAACTTCTGGTCGGTGCCGCCCAGCTCCACGTCGGCCTGGAGGGCCACGGAGTCGTAGCCCTGCACGAGCGGATAGAGGAACTCGTGAATGGCGATGGGCTGCTCCGCCTTGTAGCGCTTGGCGAAGTCGTCGCGCTCGAGCATGCGCGCCACGGTGTGCTGCGCGGCGAGGCGGATCATGTCGGCCGCGCCCATCTTCCCGAACCACTCGGAGTTGAAGCGCAGTTCGGTCTTCTCGCGGTCGAGCACCTTGTAGACCTGCTCGGCGTAGGTTTCCGCGTTGGCCAGCACGTCCTCGCGGGTGAGCGGCTTCCGCGTCACGTTCTTCCCAGTCGGGTCGCCGATCATCCCGGTGAAGTCGCCGATCAGGAAGATGACCTGGTGCCCCAGGTCCTGGAACTGGCGCATCTTGTTGAGCAATACCGTATGGCCCAGGTGCAGGTCCGGAGCGGTCGGATCGAAGCCCGCCTTGATGCGCAACGGCCGGCCGAGCTTGAGGCGCGCCTCGAGGTCTTCCTTCTTGATGATCTCGTCGGCCCCGCGGGCGATGGCGGCCAGGGCGTGCTCCAGTTCGTTCATGCGTTCTCTCTGTGGGTAGGTATCCGACCTTCACAAAGGTATGTGAAGAGGCCGTGCCGGTTAATTGTGCGTTAACCGCAAGATGCGATGCAAAGCCTTGATGGGAAAGGCGTTGACGGGCTTTGCACAGGGCCGCTATGGTACGCGACAACACGGGGTGAGCGGGTACAAGCAAGACAATGAATGATGTGAACAGAGGCGCGCACAGCGCCCGCAAGCAAGCCATCCGGCGCAAGGCGCAGCGTCGTCATTCGCACTTCTACGATACCCGCGCCCACTGGTCCTTCAGCCGTAACGCGTCTTCCGAACCCCTGAGCTGGAGCCGCGAGCGCTGGATCCTCGCCGGCACCGCCTTCCTCCTCGTCATTCTTTCCGCGCTCGTCATTCCTGCCTGGGCAGGTGCGATGAAGAAGCAGACCCTCGTCACCGCCACCCCGACGGTGCACGCCGTGGTTCCGCTCGCCGTGCCGAAGATCGATCCTGCCAGCATGAAGCCGCCCATGCCCGTCGAGGACTGGCAGACGGTCCAGGTGCAGCCTGGCCAGACTCTGGCCGACATCTTCCTCGCCCAGGGTTTTTCGATGACCGATCTGCAGCACGTCATCGACAGCGCCGGTGGCACGAAGGCGTTCCACCGCATCAACCCCGGCCAGGAATTCCAGTTCCTCGTCGGCGACAACCACGTGCTGAAGGGCGTGCGTTTCGACCAGGATGAAGCCAGCATCGCCACGCTGCGCCTTGACGGCGCCACGCCGCAGCTCACGGTGCAGAAGCGCGACGTGCAGCGCCGCGAGCACATCGCGCACGGCGAGATCGACAGCTCGCTGTTCGGCGCGGCCTCGAAGGCGGGCATGAGCAACGCGATGGTGTTGAAGCTCGCCGAGGTCTTCAAGTTCGACATCGACTTCGTGCAGGACCTGCGCGTCGGCGACAACTTCACCGTCGTCTACGACGACGTCTACAGCGACGGCGCGTTCCTGCGCGAAGGCGACATCGTCGCCGCCGAATTCGTGAACCAGGGCAAGCGCTATACCGCATACCGCTTCAAGAACAGCGACGGCAAGGTCAGCTACTTCAGCGAGGAAGGCCGTCCGCTCACTGGTTCGTTCCTGCGCATCCCGGTGGACTTCACCCGCATCTCCTCGCAGTTCAGCGCCGGCCGCATGCATCCGATCCTCGGCAAGATGCGCGCGCACAAGGGCGTGGACTATGCCGCACCCACCGGCACGCCGATCCACGCGGCGGGAGACGGCGTAGTGAAGTTCCGCGGCTGGATGAATGGCTACGGCAACTTCGTGGTCATCCAGCACAACGCGACCATCAGCACGGCTTACGGACACATGTCGCGCTTCGCGAACCTGCGTGTCGGCCAGCGGGTGAGCCAGGGCAGCACCATCGGCTACGTCGGCATGACCGGCCTCGCGACCGGTCCGCACCTGCATTACGAATTCCGCGTCAACAACGTGCAGCGCGATCCGCAGACGGTCACGCTGCCGAAGCCGGAGCCCCTGCCGGCGGCGCAGCTGGCGAAGTTCAAGAAGGAAGTGGTCGGCCCGCAGCTCGCCCGCCTCAATCGCGTGGACAGCACGGTGAAGCTTGCACGGAACGATACCGGCGGCACCGGCAACGACTGAGTCATGAGCACCAGGGACGGCCTCTACCTCGGCCTTATTTCGGGTACCAGCGCGGACGGCATCGACGCTGCGCTGGTCCGCTTCAGCGAAGGGCGCCCCGCCCTCGTAGCCGGCCTCACCCATCCCTGGAACCGAGCCCTTCGGGACAGGATCCTCGCCGTGGCGCAGGACGAGCTCCGGCTCGACCTGGACGCGTACGGACAGTTGGACGTCGCCGTCGGCCTTGCCTTCGCGGAGGCCGCGCAAGCGGTGCTCGACCAGGCAGGCGTCGCTGCCGGCGAGGTGATGGCGCTCGGCTCGCATGGCCAGACGATCCGCCACCGGCCAACAGGCGATCTCCCCTTTACCTTGCAGATCGGCGATCCGGCCGTGATCGCCGAACAGACCGGCATCGACACCGTCGCGGACTTCCGGCGCGCCGACGTCGCTGCCGGCGGCCAGGGCGCGCCGCTGGTACCGGCGTTCCACGCTACCGTGCTCCGGCCCGAGCGGGGTTCGCGCGTGGTCCTCAACCTCGGCGGCATCGCCAACGTCACCCGGCTTACGGCCGGCGGGGACGTCACGGGCTTCGATACCGGACCGGCCAACGGCCTCATGGATGCCTGGTGCATGCGCCATCGCGCCGAGCCGTTCGACCGCGGCGGACTGTTCGCCGCGTCCGGCCAGGTCGACGCGGCGCTCCTCGGCGAACTCCTCGACGACGCCTACTTCGCGCTGCCGCCGCCCAAGAGCACGGGGCGCGAGCACTTCCACCTCGCCTGGCTGGATGGCCATTCGCGCGTGGCGGAACTCGCGCCGGAAGACGTGCAGGCCACCCTGCTCGCGTTGAGCGCGGTATCCGTGGCCGAGGCGATCGAACGGCATGCGGCGGATGCCGTCGATGTCGTCGCATGCGGCGGCGGCGTGCATAACAGGGCGCTGATGAACGCGATCGCGGCGCGTCTCGATGGACGTCCGCTGCATGCCAGCGGGGCGTTCGGCATCGACCCGGACATGATGGAAGCGATGGCCTTCGCCTGGCTGGCGTATCGCAGGCTTCGTGGCGAGCCGGGCAATCTGCCGGCCGTGACCGGGGCGCGCGGATCGAGGCTGCTGGGCGCGGTATACGCCGCGCCCAAGAGCCGCCTCGTGTAGGAGCGCGCAACGCGCGCGACATGTTTTGGGGCCGTGCGCAACAGGGCCTGCAGCTTTTCGCGAAAAGCTGTCGCGCGCGTTGCGCGCTCCTACACAGGTGTCAGAACGAGTCGGTGGTCTTGGTGGGGCGTAGCGAGGCGTCGGCCAGTGTCGAGGGCGAGGCCTGGGCCAGCGCGGAGAGCGCTTCCTGGAAGGCGGCCTGCTCTTCGGCGTCCCATGCGCCGGTGAGGTGGGCGATGTCGCCGGGCTCGAGCAAAAGCTCGTTGAACACGTCGCCCGGGCTCAGGCCGAGACCGTAACGCAACGCGTGCAGGATCACCTCATTGATCGACCAGCGGCGTTCGCGCGCGAGCGTCTTGATCCGCTCGGCCATCTGCTCGTCGATATGTCTCACCACGATATCTGGCACGTGCGTGACCTCCTCGCGCATGCCCCCTGTTGGCGGCGATCTTACACAGTTTTCGCGGGCTGCGAAGATCGTCCGTACGGTCTAGGACTCTTCCGCCTTTGAATCCGTGAGCGAGTCCACGGGTCGCGGCATGCGGCGCCACAGCAAGGCCAGCACGACGAGGGTCGGCACGATGGACACCGTGCTGAGCACGAACAGCGAAGGATAGCCCGTTTCCTTGACAAGGAAGCCGGAGAAGCCGCCGAGCAGTTTGCCGGGCAGGTTCGCCAGCGCGCTGAGCAGCGCGTACTGCGTGGCGGTGAAGCTGCGATTGACCAGGCCGGACATGAAGGCGACCAGCACTGGCCCGGCGAAGCCCTGGGCAAAGTTGTCGCCGGAGAGCGTGGCGACGAAGGCCCAGGTCTGTCCCGGGTTCGTCGCCATGATCAGGTAGAGCATGTTGGACAAGGCCACGCCGAGGGCCGCGACGGCCAGCAGGCGGCGCATCTCGAAGCGGGTCACCGCCCAGCCGCCGAGCAGCGCGCCGACGATGCCGACGATGACGCCGTAGACCTTCGACACCTCGGCGATCTGGGTCTTGCTGAAACCCGCGTCGAGGTAGAACGGATACGCCATGACGCCCAGCATCTGGTCGGGCAGGCGGAACAGCGCGACGAACAGGAGCAGGCCCAGCGCCAGCCCGAGACCGTAACGCGACAGGAAGTCCTGGAACGGGCGGATGAAGCCTTCCCGCACGGCCTGCCTCAGAGGCAGCCGCTCGCGCACGCGGTGTTCCGGCTCGCGGGCCACCAGCACGGTCACGATGGGGATGGCCAGCAAGGCGCAGATGGCGACGTAGCCGCCCTGCCAGCCGAAGATGTCCGCCACGATGAGGATGCCGGCGCCACCGGCGATCAGGCCCAGGCGATAGCCCAGCGTATAGGTGGCCGCGAGCGCGCCCTGGGCTTCCTGCGGAGCGATCTCCACGCGGTAGGCGTCCACCACGATGTCGATAGTGGCACCGGCCAGGGCGGCCACGAAGGTCACGGCCATGAAGCGCGGCAGCGATACCTCCGGCGGCATCGCCGCCATGCCCAGCAGGCCGGCGCCCAGCACCACCAGAGAGAGCATCAGCCAGCCGCGGCGCAGGCCGAGGCGGCCGAACAGCGGCACACGGAACTTGTCGACCAGCGGCGCCCAGAGGAACTTGAAGTTGTAGGCGAAGGTGACATAGCTGGCGAGGCCGATCGCGCCGTAGTTCACGCCGGATTCCTTCAGCCATGCCGACAACGTGTTCCCGACCAGCAGGAACGGCAGTCCGGAGGCCAGGCCGAAGAACAGCATCGTCACCGCGCCCGGCTGGGCGAAAGCGGCGAGCACGCCGCGCAATCCCTTGTAGCGTGCAGCTCCGGTCATCGTTTACTCGGCGTAGTCCACGGTATAGGGGGCATGGTCGGAGAACCGCTCGTCCCGGTAGATCGAGCAATCGCGCAGGCGCTCGCGCAGGCCAGGGGTGACGATCTGGTAGTCGATGCGCCATCCCACGTTGTTCGCACGGGCCTGGCCGCGGTTCGACCACCAGGTGTATTCCACCGCGTCGGGCTTGATGGCGCGGAAGCTGTCGACCCAGCCGATCTCCTTGAACAGGAGGTCCAGCCATGCCCGCTCCTCGGGCAGGCAACCGGAGTTCTTCTGGTTTGACGTCCAGTTCTTGATGTCGTTCTTCGTGTGCACGATGTTCCAGTCGCCGCACAGCACGTAATCGCGCCCGCTGGCCGCCCACTCGCGCAGGATCGGCGTCAGCCATTCCATGATGCGGAACTTGTACTGCTGGCGTTCGTCGCCGGAGGAGCCCGAGGGGATATAGAACGACACGACGCTGAGGTTGCCGTAGCGTGCCTCGATGTAGCGCCCCTCGCAGTCGAAGTCCTCGCGGCCCAGCGACACGCGCACTTCGTCCGGTTCGCGTTTGGAATAGATCGCCACGCCGCTATAGCCTTTCTTGCTCCGGGCGTCGTGGTAGAAGCAGTGGTGGCCGTCCGGCCGGAACATCGGATCGGTCAGCTGTGTCTCCTGCGCTTTCGTTTCCTGCAGGCAGACGATGTCTGCGTCCTGTTTGCGTAGCCACTCGAACACGCCCTTGTTGGCGGCGGAGCGGATACCGTTGGCGTTCAGGGAAATGATGCGCATGGGACCTAGGGGGGAGACGTCGGGCGATCCAGGCATCATAACGGGTTGTACCATGGCGGCCCTACCGTCCCTTTCGCAGCTTGAGAGAAACCCGTGCACGATTACCAGCGCGAATTCATCGAACTCACCCTCGCCCGCGACGTCCTTCGCTTCGGCGAGTTCACGCTGAAGTCCGGCCGCAGCAGCCCCTACTTCTTCAACATGGGCCGGATCGACTCCGGTGCGGCGCTGGCTCGCCTGGGCCGTTCCTACGCCGCCGCGGCGATCCGCTCCGGCGTGCCGTTCGACATGCTCTTCGGTCCGGCCTACAAGGGCATCGCCCTCGCCGCGGCCACGGCCATCGCCCTTGCCGACACCGAGGGACGCGACGTGCCCTGGGCGTATAACCGCAAGGAAGCGAAGGACCACGGCGAAGGCGGCACGCTGGTCGGCGCGCCGCTGCGTGGCCGCGTGCTGATCGTGGACGACGTGATGACCGCCGGTACGGCCGTTCGCGAGTCGCTGGAACTCATCCGCAGCCAGGGCGCGGAACCGGCCGGCGTGCTGATCGCGCTCGACCGCCAGGAGCGCGGCCAGGGCGAGCTGTCCGCGGCACAGGAGGTCTCGGCGCAGTTCGGCATTCCTGTGATCGCCATCGCGAGCCTCGCCGAGGTCCTTTCCTACGCAGGAGAGCGGCCCGAGCTGGCCGCAGAACATGGCCGCCTCCTCGCCTACCGCGAGCAGTACGGCGTAAAGGCCTGAGGGAAAACGGCGACTGCGTCACGAGCCCGGCCCCGCTTGGCGGCCGGGCACAACACCTGCACGCGCGCTGGCTATACTCCGCCCACCGGAGGGGGAAAGCATGCGAGCAGCGCGTTACATCCTGGCGGGGGCGGTCCTGTGCATCGGCACGGCGGCGCTCGCCCAGAAGAACCCGAGCAACAACAACGCCTACCGCTATCGCTGGAAGGACGCGTCGGGACAGTCGTACTTCAGCGACAGCCTGACATCCGAGGCGATGAAGGCCGGCTATGACGTGGTTAATTCGCAAGGCATGGTGGTGCGCCACGTCGACCGCCAGCTGACGGCCGAAGAGCGGGCGGCGGCGAAGAAGATCGCCGACCAGAAGGCGGCCGAGGAACAGGCGCGACAGCAGAAGATGCGCGACGACGCGCAGATGCTCAACGCCTATCCGACCGAAGCCGATTTCACGGCGGCGAAGAACGCCGAACTGGAGAACTTCGAGCAGGCGGCGCGGACCACGCGGCTCAACCTCCAGGGACAGGAAAAGGCCCTGGCCGACCTGCTCAACCGCGCAGGCGACCTCGAGCGCGCCAAGCAGACGGTTCCGAAATACCTTACCGACCGCATCACCGAGCAGCGCAACACCGTGGCCTCGCTGCGCGCCACGTTGCAGCGCCAGCAGGGCGCGAAGGAAGCCGCCCGGGTGAATACGGAAGCGCAGCTGCGCCACTACCGCGAACTGAAGGCCGCCGACGCGGCGAACGCCGGCCGCTGAGCAAGCACGTGTAGGAGCGCGCCTGCGCGCGACCGCTTTTGAGGCCGTGAGCAACAGGGCCTGAGCTCTTGGCGAAAAGCTGTCGCGCGCAGGCGCGCTCCTACCGGGAGTCGGTCCGGTGGGCGATTGGCGGTAGCTAGAACGGCAGCGCCAGCGCCTTGTCCACTGCCAACAGCCGCTGGCGGAAGCTTTGCTTGATCCGCTCCAGCGCGCGGTTGTTGTCCGCGTCGAAACGGAAGATCAGGGCGGGCGTGGTGTTCGACGCCCGCACCAGGCCCCAGCCGTCGCTCCAGTCCACGCGGATGCCGTCGATGGTGGTGACGCGCGCGTCCTCGAAGGAGGCCGAGGCACGGAACGCTTCCATGAATCTGAAGTGCGCGCCTTCCGCCATCGGTAAGCGAAGCTCCGGCGTGGAGACGCTCTTCGGCAGGCTGTCGAACAGCTCGGCTGCCGTTCGCTCTTCCAGGTCGCCCGCCACGATCTCGAGCAGGCGCGCCGCCGCGTAGATGCCGTCGTCGAAGCCGTACCAGCGGTTGTTGTCGGCGAAGAAGAAATGACCGCTCATCTCACCCGCCAGCGCCGCGCCCGTCTCGCGCATCTTCGCCTTGATCAGCGAGTGTCCGGTGCGCCACATCAGCGGTACGCCCGCGGCTTCCTGGATGACGGGACGCAGGTGGCCGGTGCACTTCACGTCGTAAATCACCGTCGCACCCGGATTGCGCGCCAGCACATCCTGCGCGAACAACATCAGCAAGCGGTCCGGGTAGATGATCTCGCCGGCTTGCGTGACCACGCCAAGGCGGTCGCCGTCGCCGTCGAAGGCCACGCCAAGGTCGGCGCCGATGGTGTGCACGGCGGCGATGAGGTCGGCCAGGTTGTGCGGATCCGACGGGTCCGGATGATGGTTGGGGAAGCGGCCATCCACGTCGCAGTACAACGGGATCACCTCGCAACCGATCTCCTCGAGAACGCGCGGTGCGACTGCACCGGCCACACCGTTGCCCGCGTCCACGACCACCTTCAACCGCCGTTCCGCCGCCACGTCGCCCGCGATCCGTGCCACGTAGGCATCGATGACGGACTGTTCGCGCCACGTCCCGCCGCCATCCGCAGGCAGGCGTCCCTCGGCGATGCGCCGGTGCAGGTCGGCGATGGCGTCCTCGGCGAGGGTCTCGCCGCCGATGACGATCTTGAAGCCGTTGTGGTCGGGCGGATTGTGGCTACCGGTGACCGAAACGCCGCAGCCGGTGCCGAAATGGTAGGCCGCGAAGTAGACCAGCGGCGTCGGCACCATGCCGAGATCGATCACGTCGATGCCGGCGGCGCGCAAGCCGTCCGACAGGGCGCCGGCGAGTTCCGGGCCCGAAAGGCGGCCATCGCGGCCGACCACGATCTCGCGAAGGTCGCGCTCGAGCATGCGCGCGCCGATCGCCTGGCCCACGCGATGCGCCACGCTCGCGGTCAACGCCGAACCCGCGACGCCACGGATGTCGTAAGCGCGGAAGATCGACGGATCGATGGCTTCGGGCTCGCGCGGCAGCGCCGCTACCGGCGCCGCGGTGGACGGTGCGGAAGGAAGCCGCGGCTTGCGCACGACGTCCGCGACCAGCACGTCTTCTTCCGGCTCGGGCTCGGGCAGCGCCATCCGCGGCTCCCGACGCATCGACCACAGGAGGAAGCCGCCACCCGCGAAACCCACCAGGGCCAGCAGGATGGCCAATGCCTCCGAGTGAGGAATGACGATGAAAGCCCGCGGCATCGCCGCGAAGACATAGAGCGCCGTCCCGGGCACCTGCAAGCCTTCCGGCTCCAGGTCGGCGGAACGCGAACCGTGCGAGAGCAGGGCGAGGCTGTCGCGCCCGTCGCCCTGGCGCAGTTCGATGCGGCCGCCGCCCGGGGAGACTGCATCGAAACGATGCGCCATGTCGTCGAAGGAATACTCCAGCCAGATCCACGCGCGGACGCCGCCAGCGTTCGCGACCGGCTCGATCATCGTCAACCGGCGCTCGCCATGGTCCACCGAGGTGGACGCGGGCGGCGACCCGTCGCTGCCGAGCGCGGCCATCAATTGCGCCGCCTTCGCGTAGCCGAACTCGCGGTAGTTCGCCCGTACCACCTCGTCGAGGCCACCGCTATAGACCTCCACGGTGCGCACCGCAGGCAGCGACCCGCGGAGCTGGATGGCAGTCGCCTCGCGGTCGTCGATCGTGGCCGCCACGCCGGCGTTGGCCAGCGCGCGATGCAATGCCTCGCGCCGGGCCGCGACGAGCTCGCCCAGGTCCCTCGCTGCCTGCCGCTGCGCCGCGCGCGTCCGCTCGGCCGCACCGCTCTCGTCGGCGATCAGCCAGGCCTGCCACGCGCAGAACGCTCCCGCGACGACCAGCAAGGTCGCGCCCGCCAGGGGCAACAACCGCCGCAGATCGATCCCGGACAAGCGCCTTCCCTCTCCCCCATTCCGAGCCATGCTGTTCCTTGTGTCCTCGGAGAATCAGCCTACACCGGTGGAGCCGAATCCCCCCTCGCCCCGCTGCGAAGGCGTGAACCCGTCCACAACGCGCAAGCGCGCCCGGCCTACCGGTACCAGCAATAATTGCGCAATCCGGTCGCCCGGCGCGATGGTCACGTTCGCGTTTCCGCGATTCCAGCAGGAAATCATCAGTGGCCCCTGGTAATCGGCGTCGATCACGCCTACCAGGTTGCCCATCACCAGGCCCTGCTTGTGGCCGAGGCCGGAGCGCGGAACGATCAGGGCGCACCATGCCGGGTCGCCGATGTGGATCGCCATGCCGCTCGGCACCAGCAGGCTTTCGCCCGGAGCCAGGGTGACCGGCGCATCGACCGCGGCGCGGAGGTCCATGCCGGCACTGCCGGCCGTGGCCGGCTCGGGCAGCGGAATGCTGTCGCCCAGCCGGGGGTCGAGGATCTTCAGTTCGATGTCGATCAAGGAGCGGTCCTGGAACCGGAGAGGAATCGTTCGGCGATGCGCGCGACGAGCTGGCGGGCCAGTTCCGTCTTCGGCATCTCGGGCAGCGTTTCGTCGCCACCCGGCCAGTAGAGGTGCAACGCATTGTCCGCCACTTCGAACCCCTTGCCGCCGCCGACTTCGTTGGCCGCGATCATGTCGATGCCCTTCCGGCGCAGCTTCTCGCCCGCGTAGCTGGCGAGCTCGCGCGTTTCCGCGGCGAAGCCGACCAGGTACGGACGATCCGCGCCGGCCGCCAGCGCCGCGATGATGTCGGGGTTCTCGGTGAGTTCGAGGCGGAGGGGTGTACCCGAGGTCTTCTTGAGCTTGTGCTCCGATACCTCGGCGGGGCGGTAATCGCCGACCGCCGCCGCGCCGATGTAGATGTCGGCCTCACGCGCCGCGTCGAGCACCGCGTCGTGCATCTGCCGCGCGCTGCGTACATCCACGCGGCGCACGCCCGGCGGCGTGGGCAGCGTGACGGGACCGGCGACCAGGGTCACGTCGGCCCCGGCATCGCGCGCCGCGGCAGCCACGGCGAAACCCATGCGGCCGGAACTCCGATTGCCAATGAAGCGTACGGGGTCGATGTCTTCGTAGGTCGGGCCGGCACTTACCACCACGCGGCGGCCACGCAGGGCCTGGTCCCCGAAGGATGCGACGAGGATGTCGCGCAGTTCGTGGGGCTCGAGCATCCGGCCCGAGCCGATGTCGCCGCAGGCCTGGTCGCCGTCGGCGGGCCCGAGCACACCGACGCCGCGGACGCGCAGGGTGCCGACATTCGCCTGCACGGCGAGGTTGGCCCACATCTGCTGGTTCATGGCCGGGGCGACGTAGACCGGCGCCGCGGTGGCGAGCACGACGGTCGACAGGAGGTCGTCCGCGAAACCGTGGGCCAGCCTGGCGATGGTGTCGGCGCTTGCGGGGGCGACGAGCACGCGCTCGGCCCAGCGCGCGAGTTCGATATGGCCCATGGCGGCCTCGCCCTGCTCGTCCCAGAGGCTTACCCGCACCGGCTGCCCGGACAGCGCCTGGAAGGTGGTGGGGGTGACGAAGTGGGTGGCCCCTTCGGTCATGACCACGCGCACCTCGGCCTCGAGGTCGCGCAGGCGGCGCACGAGCTCGCAGATCTTGTACGCGGCGATACCTCCGGTAACGCCTATGAGGATGCGACGCTGGCGAAGACTCATGGTGGAACGGCGCTCTTCGGGAGGCTGGTTAGCTTAACGGATTCCACCGGGACACTTCCCGGCCGTTTTTCAGAATCGTTCTATCGTCAGGCGCCCCGTGACAACCCTAATTTGTAGCTCGCATCGACATAAAGGCAGCGACGATGAAGTCCGGGTCCGACGATCTCTCCGCCGTTCACGAAGCCCCGGGCGCGGCGCCGGCATACCTTTCCCAGCCCATCCGCAGCTGGGCCACCCACGAGCGGCCGCGCGAGCGGCTCTATGCGCATGGCGCCTCCGCTTTGTCCGACGCCGAATTGCTGGCCGTACTCCTCGGCAGCGGCAGCGCCGGGCGCGACGCGGTCACCACCGGCCGCGCGCTGCTTTCGCGTGCGGGCAGCCTCGGACGCCTGCTGTCCGAAGCCGGCGACCTTCCGCCCGTCAGCGGCTTCGGGCCGGTCAAGCGCGCCCGCCTCATCGTCGCGATGGAGCTGGCGCGCCGGGCCCTGGGCGAGGGCCTGGTCGACCTCCCGCGCATCGAAGGCCCCCGCGACAGCGCCCAGTACCTGCGCGCCCGCATGGTGCATCTGCGCCACGAGGTCTTCGCCTGCCTCTTCCTGGACACCCACCACCGCGTGCTCGCCTATGAGGAACTGTTCCGGGGAACGATCGACGGGGCCAGCGTCTACCCCCGCGAGGTGATCCGGGCCTGCCTGCGCCACCACGCCAGCGCGGTGATCCTGGCCCACAATCATCCTTCCGGGGTGGCCGAGCCCAGCCGCGCCGATCTGGACATCACGCGCACCCTGGTCGACGCCCTGGCGCTGATGGATATCCGCGTGCTCGACCACTTCGTCATCGGGCACGGCGAGCCGGTTTCCCTGGCCGAGCGGGGCCTGCTTCATCGCCAGGGATAAAAAAGAAGACGGCGCGAGTGCCGCTCGCGCCGTCATGGGTCACCTTTCGAGGGAGGGGGCAGGCAACCCGCCGTGCCGTTGGCCGGGGAGACACCGGGCACGGGAGGAATCATGACAAGCGGCCATGACAGCCGGATGACGCGCTGCCGCAATGTCGATGACCCGCCGCGTCCGGGCCGCACCCGCGGACTTATGCACATCGGACGAATTTGGAACTTGGGCGTCACAGTTCCTGCTGACGCGCAGGTCACGCTGGTAACCCCTTGATTGCACTGGCCATGACTCGTTACGCGGGGATGTCAGTCCGGACATCGCCTGGCCAGCCCTCCTGCGGGCCGTTCTTGCCCACAGAGTTATCCACAGCCTGTGGACCGCGGGCGAGGGATGCCCTTCCAGCCCC
The DNA here is from genome assembly GCF_056755555.1 of Luteibacter sp. SVR4-7G. Lineage (NCBI taxonomy): Bacteria > Pseudomonadati > Pseudomonadota > Gammaproteobacteria > Lysobacterales > Rhodanobacteraceae > Luteibacter > Luteibacter sp. SVR4-7G. Next base: position 13,694 of record NZ_JBPGXO010000039.1, read on the forward strand.
ATCTGATAGGATTGCCGGTTCCATCGCCGCGTCGCGCATCCCGTGAAACAAGAGCTGAAACAACTGGTACTGCAGGCCATTGGCGCCCTGCGCGAGTCCGGCAGGCTGCCGTCCGATTTCGTGGCGCCGGTCTTCGTGATCGAGCGGACCCGCAGCCGCGAGCACGGCGACTTCGCAACCAATGCCGCGATGATGATGGCCAAGGCTGCCGGCCGGAAGCCGCGCGACATCGCCACGGACCTGGTCGAGGCCCTGCCGGCCTCGCCGCTGGTCGGCAAGGTGGAGATCGCCGGGCCCGGGTTCATCAATTTCTTCCTGGCCCCGGCCGCCTTCCATGCCGAAATCGAGCGTGCGCTCGGTGAGGGCGACCGCTATGGCCACAACCGCGACGGCGGCGGCCGCACGGCGGGCGTGGAGTTCGTCTCGGCCAACCCGACCGGGCCCCTTCACGTAGGCCACGGCCGCGCGGCTGCCATCGGCGACAGCCTCAGCCGGCTGCTCGAGGCGGCCGGCTGGAAGGTTTCCCGGGAGTTCTACTACAACGACGCCGGGGTCCAGATCGCCAACCTGGCCTTGTCCACCCAGGCGCGTGCCAAGGGCATCGCGCCCGACGAGGCCGGCTGGCCTGAGTCGGGTTACCGGGGCGATTACATCGCCGATGTCGCCCGCGCCTTCCTGGCGAAGGAATCGGTGGAAGCCGATGGCGAAACCGTGGTCGCCAGCGGCGACGCCGACAACCTCGACGATGTGCGCCGTTTCGCCGTGGCCTACCTGCGCCGCGAGCAGGACCTGGACCTCAAGGCCTTCGGCGTGGCCTTCGACGTGTATTACCTCGAGTCCTCGCTCTACACCGAGGGCAAGGTGGAAGAGACCGTGCGCGAACTCGTCGCCCACGGCCACACCTACGAGGAAGGCGGCGCGCTGTGGCTGCGCTCCACCGATTTCGGTGACGACAAGGACCGCGTCATGCGCAAGTCCGACGGCACCTACACTTACTTCCTGCCCGACGTGGCCTACCACCGCACCAAGTGGCAGCGCGGTTACGAGCGCGCCATCACCGAGCTGGGTTCCGACCACCATGGCTCGCTCGCGCGCGTGAAGGCCGGGCTGCAGGCGCTCGATGCCGGCATCCCACCGAACTGGCCGGAATACGTGCTGCACCAGATGGTGACGGTGATGCGCGGCGGCGAAGAGGTGAAGATCTCCAAGCGCGCAGGTTCCTACGTCACCCTGCGCGACCTCATCGACGAAGCCGGTCGCGATGCCACGCGCTACTTCCTCATCGCGCGCAAGGCCGACTCGCAGCTGGTGTTCGACATCGACCTGGCCCGCTCGCAGAGCAACGACAACCCTGTCTATTACATCCAGTACGCGCATGCGCGCGCCTGCCGCGTGTTCCGCGAGCTGGCCGATCGCGGCCTCTCCACCGACCGCGGCAACGGCCTCGCGAAACTCGATCGCCTGGATACCGAGCACGAGTCCGTGCTCATGGTGGAACTGTCGCGCTACCCCGAGATGGTGGAATCGGCCGCGGCCAATCTGGAACCGCACCTGATCGCGCAATACCTGCGCGAACTCGCGGGCGCGCTTCACAGCTACTATCACGAGCACAAGTGGATCGTCGACGACGCCGACCTGCGCGATGCGCGCCTGGCCCTCGTGGCCGCGACGCAGCAGGTGTTGAAGAACGGTCTTGATCTGCTGGGCATTTCCGCCCCGGAGAGCATGTAATGGCAACACGCAAGAAGGGCAAAGGCCGTCAGGCCGTCCGCAACGGCTCGAGTGGCATGCCGGGCTGGAGCTGGGCGCTGATCGGCATCCTCGCCGGCGCCCTCCTCATGGCCTTCGCGATGCGCGGCACCTGGATGCCGATGATGCGCCAGCACGACGGCCCCGAACCGAACCCGCAGGCCACCGCGCAGAAGGGCAGCGATCCGGGCGTGGTGGACCAGACCGAGGCCGAGAAGCCGAAGAAGCCGTCGTACGACTTCTACTCCGTGCTCTCGGAGAAGGAAGTCCGCATCCCGGACGCGGAGATCCGCGCCCAGGCGAGCGCCGAAGCGCAGCAGAAGCAGCAGCAACAGCAGGCGGCCCAGCAGCAGGCAGCGCAGCAGGCGGCCGCCGCGCAGCAACAGGCCCAGCAGGCCACCGCCGCGGCGGCCAACCTGCCGAAGGCCAGCACGCAGACCGTGACCGCCGTACCCGCGCAGCCCGCGCCCGCGGCTTCCGGCGGTTCGGGTTACCTGTTGCAGGTGGGCGCGTTCCCGAGTGCCGCCGACGCGGAATCGCTGAAGGCCAAGCTGGCCCTGCAGGGCTTCGTCGCGAACGTGCAGTCGGTGAAGGTCGGCGCCCAGACGTATAACCGCGTGCGCCTCGGGCCGTTCAAGTCGGCCACCGAACTGGAGAGCACGAAGCAGCGTCTGCAGTCGGCGGGGATCAGCGCGATCGCGCTGAAAGAAGGCGGCTGAGCCGATGCGCGTGTAGGAGCGCGCCTGCGCGCGACATCTTTTCGCGAGGAGCAGCAGGGCCTGTTGCTCAAGGCCTCAAAAGATGTCGCGCGCAGGCGCGCTCCTACTGGCGGCGTTTCAGGCGGATCAGGGCCGAGATGTCGTCGTCGCCGTAACCGCGTGCCATCAGTTCGCCGAAATCGGCCAGCGATCGCTCAATGATCGTGCGGTCGGTTCCGGCATCGTTGGCGATGCCGCGAACGATGCCGAGGTCCTTGTGCAGCAGGGCCAGCTTGAAGCCCACCGAGAACTCGTTGCGCAGCATCGTCGCGCCGCGCTTGTCGAGGAACCAGTTGCCCGCCGCACCGGCGGCCAGCGTGGGCAACAGGCGTTCCGCTTCCAGGCCGAGCGCTTCCCCGAGCGCCAGCCCTTCCGTCACCGCCTGCGCGATGCCGGCGACCAGCACCTGGTTCACCGCCTTCGTGGCCTGGCCGCTGCCCACGGTCCCCATGTGCGTGACGCGGGCGGCGTACGCTTCGAGCACCGGCCGCGCGCGTTCGACCACGGCGGCGTCGCCGCCCACCATCACCGACAGCTTGCCGTTCTTCGCGCCTTCGACGCCGCCCGAGACCGGCGCGTCCAGGAAGTCGGCCCCCACATCGGCGAGCAGCTGCGCCGCCTTCTTCGCCGTGGCCGGCGCGACGGTGGAATGGTCGACGACGATCGTGCCCTTCCTGATCGACGGCAGGAGTGCCTCGACCACGCCGATCACGTCGGCGTCCGCGCTCACGCACAGCGCGATGACGTCGCAGGATGCCGCGATGGCCGCATAGCCGGGTGCCTCGACGCCCAACTCCGCGGCGATGGCGTCGGCCTTCGCCTGGCTGCGATTGCCGACGGCCGCGAGCAGGCCCTTGGCCTTGAGGTGTCCGGCCATGGGCGCGCCCATGGCACCGAGTCCGATGAAGGCTGCCTTGAGACTCATTTCGTGGTTTCCGCGAGGTAGGTGTAGCCGGTAAGACCCTTGTCGAGCGACGCCGCGAGCGTCTCCGCCTCGGCACCGGCGATGCCGGCGGCAGCGAGACGGTCGCTATACGACTGGCGCAGGGCCTTCAGGTCGTAACCGACGTAGTCGAGCATCAGGTCGGTGGTATCGCCGCGGCGGATGTGGGCGAACTCGTAGCCGTCCTCTGTGGCGCGCACGTTCACCGCGTCGGTATCGCCGAAAAGATTGTGGATGTCGCCAAGGGTCTCCTGGTACGCACCGACCATGAAGATGCCGAGCCGATAGGATTCGCCTTCCTTGAGTTCGTGCAGCGGCAGGCTCACGTCCACGCCTTCGGCGTCCACATAATGATCGATGCGGCCATCCGAGTCGCAGGTGAGGTCGGCCAGCACGCCGCGGCGCAAGGGTTCCTCGTCGAGGCGCGAGATCGGCACGATGGGGAAGATCTGGTCGATCGCCCAGACGTCCGGCACGGATTCGAACACCGAGAAATTCACGAAGTACTTGTCGACCAGCTTCTCGTCGAGGTCGTCCAGGGCCTGGCGGTGCGCGCGTTCGGCCGGCAGCAGGCGCGGTCGCACCGCATTGGCGATGGCGTAGAACAGGTCGTCGAGGCGTGCGCGGTCGCGCAGGTCGAGCTGGCCCAGCGCATACAGCGCCTGTCCTTCGGCGAAATGGTGCTGCGCTTCGTGGAAGAGCTCCAGTGCCGGGCGATGGCCGAGCTCGGCGTGGGTATCGCGCAGGTGCCGCAGCACCGCGGGTTCGCCCTCGCGCTCGGCGGGAATCGCGCCCTCCGGCACCGGCTCCACCTCGCTCACGTTCACCACCATCACCGCATGGTGCGCGGTCATCGCGCGGCCGGATTCGGTGAAGATCGCTGGCGCCTTCATGCCGTGCTCGGCGACGGCCTCGGCCAGCGGCTGCACGATGCTCGCGGCGTACTGGCCCACGCTGTAGTTGATCGAGTTGTAGCTGCGCGAACGCGTGCCTTCATAGTCCACGCCCAGGCCGCCGCCCACGTCGACCACGTCGATGGGCACGCCGAGCCGGTGCAGTTCCACGAAGTAACGCACGGCCTCGCGCATGCCGGCCGCAATGTCGCGCACGTTCGAGATCTGCGAGCCCATGTGGAAGTGCTGCAGTCTCAGCGTGTGCTTGAGGCCGGCGGCATCGAGGCGTTCGATCAGCTCCAGCACCTGGCCGGGGCTGAGGCCGAACTTGCCCTTGTCGCCGCCGGTGTTCTGCCACTTGCCGGCGCCGATCGAGGCCAGGCGCACGCGGACGCCGAGCAGGGGCTCCACGTCCAGCGCCTTTGCCTCGGCGAAGACATGGTCGAGTTCGGACAGCTTCTCGATGACGATGTGCACGCGCAGGCCCAGCTTGAGGCCGATGAGCGCCAGCCGGACGTATTCGCGGTCCTTGTAGCCGTTGCAGACCACCATGCTGCCGGGACGGGCGTAGGCCAGCACCGCCATCAGCTCGGGCTTGGAGCCGGCTTCGAGGCCGAAGCCTTCCTCGCCCGCGGCGACCAGTTCGCTGACGACTCCGCGCTGCTGGTTCACCTTGATCGGGTAGATGGCGGTGTAGGAGCCGGCGTAGCCCACGTCCTCGATGGCCTTGCCGAAGGCCTGCTGCAGGTGGGCGAGGCGGTCGGCCAGGATGTCGGGAAAACGGATGAGCAGGGGCAGGCGCAGGCCTTCGGCGGTGGCCTGGTCCACGATGGCCGGCAGGTCGAGGGCGGGGCCTTCGTCGCCGCGGGGGCGCATCAGCAGGTGGCCGTTGCCGGCCACGTCGACGTAGCCGTTGCTCCAGTGGGGAATCGCGTAGGTCAGCTTCGCGCGATCGGTGGTCCAGTTCGTCATGGGCGTGACGATCTCCATTGATTGTGTCGAGTCCCCGGAAGGGGGCGCGGAACAGTCGCAGCGGCGAACCTTGACCTGAAGCGGGCCTGGCGGCCGGGAGCCTCGCACGCCGCGGGGCCGACCAGACGGGGTCTGCGCGCCCTGATGGGCGGGCGGCAGACCGCCTATTGTAGCGGCGCCTCATGACATCCGGGTATCGCTTTCCAGCCCCGCCAAGGACTTGGCCGCTTTCCGGCCCGGGACGGTACAATCCACCGTTTCGCCCCCTACCCGTTTCCAGGAAAGCGTCATGTCGCAGCAGCAGCTCAGCTGGTTCACCGAAGCCCACCAGGCGTCGGGTTCCTCCATCGGTTTCCGCGTCGAGCGCCTGTTGCACGCCGAGAAGACCCCGTTCCAGACCATCGAGATCTACCAGACCACCGACTGGGGCAACCTCATGGTGATCGACGGCTGCGTGATGCTCACGGGGCGCGACAACTTCCTCTACCACGAGATGATGACCCACCCGGCGCTGTTCACCCACGCCCGCGCCAAGCGCGTGGTGATCATCGGCGGTGGCGACTGCGGCACGCTGCGCGAGGTGCTGAAGCACGAGGAAGTGGAGAAGGCCACCCAGGTGGAGATCGACGAGCGCGTCACCCGCCTCGCCGAACAGTACTTCCCGGAACTGTGCGACGCCAACGGCGACCCGCGCGCCGAACTGCTCTTCATCGACGGCATCAAGTACATGGCGGAAGCCGAGCCGGAGTCGATCGACCTCATCATCGTCGATTCCACCGACCCGGTCGGCCCGGCGGAAGGCCTGTTCAACGCCGCCTTCTACACCAGCTGCTACAAGGCCCTGCGCCATGGCGGCATCCTCGTGCAGCAGTCGGAATCGCCGCTGGCGCACATCGAGCTGATCAAGGCCATGCGCGCGGCCATGCGCACCTCCGGCTTCAAGGCCGTGCGCACCCTGCCGTTCCCGCAGCCGTGCTATCCCACCGGCTGGTGGAGCTGCACCATGGCGCGCAAGGACGGGGATCTCTCGGGCTTCCGCGAGCGCGGCGCGATCAGCAAGAACTTCGCCACGAAGTACTACAACGCCGACGTGCACAAGGGCGCGCTGGCGCAGCCCGAGTTCATGCGCGAGCAACTGGGCGACTGAAAAGCATTGGGCGCCTGGAAACCATTGGGCGACCGGAAACCATTGGGCGACGGGAAACCATTGGGCGACCGGAAACCATTGTAGGAGCGCGCTTGCGCGCAACATGTTTTCGCGAAGAGCGGCAGGGCCTGTTGCTCTCGGCCTCAAAAGATGTCGCGCGCGAGCGCGCTCCTACAGGCGCCTCTTATTTCTCTAGCTTGGCCGGCTCCCAGCCGGCCGGGGCTTCGGGCGGGATGCCGTAGGCGCGCAGCGCGGCCAGGACCACGCTCATCTCGGTGCCGCCGCTGCGGGCCAGCGACAGCAGTTTCTGGGCGGTGGCCTTGTCGCCCTGGGCCTGGACGTTGAGCTGGGCGAAGCGCTGCATCTGCCAGACCAGGTTGAGCCGGGCGTGCTTCGCGTCCTGCTGGTCGGCCTCGCTGGGAGACAGCGTCTCGCGCAGGTGCAGGCCGAGCGAACGGCCCAGCGGGCTGCTGCCCCACTCCAGTACCTTCGCCAGCTTCAGGCAGTCGGCGACCACGGCGGCGTCGGACTTGTTGTCTTCGCAATATTTTGCCGTGGCCTGGAAGCCGGGGACCGGCTGCGCGCTGGCGAGTCCGAACACGATCACCATCTGCACGCCGGCGGCGCCGGAGCCCTGCAACGCGTTGAAGGTGTCCGCCGGGGGCGGCAGCTGGCTGACCGAATTGGCCAGCGCCTTGAGGCTCGCGCCCATGTAGTCGTCGTAGAGCTTCGCGTTCGCGGCGCGGCCGAGGTCGGCGCGCACGGCGTCGCTCGCGTTCGCATGCTCGTCCATGCCCAGCTTCAGCAGCCATACCGCCGCGTTGTCCGGTGCCTGCTTTTGCAGCTGGCCCAGCGCGTCCGCGTTCGGACAGGTGCCACCCTTCGCATCGCAATCGGCCAGGCGGGCCCAGGTCACCTGCGGGCCTGCGTCGGCGTTGCGCGACGCGCGCTCGAGCAGGGAGTGGTAGGTCAGCACTTCCGGGAGATTGGCCAGCGGCCGCGCCAGGAGCGCGGCGCCCAGGAGCGGCTCGGCCTCCGTACGCAGCGCGAGGACGCTGGCGAGGTCCTTCTGGAACTGCAACAACGCCTTGGTCTGGTCCTTCTGCGCCACCGGCCCCTTGGCAGGGCCCTTGGCGGCGCCCGGCCAGGGACCTTCGGCCAGGGCGGGCAGGGACAGCAGGCTTACGAGGGCCAGGACTGCGATGCAACGTCCGCGCATGGGCCATCTCCGTGAAATAAAACGACAAGCATACGGTTCGACGATGAACGGAAGCTACGCGCACCGCGCGCGCATTTTAAACCGTGGCCGCCCGGGGCGACGTCCGCCATCGAACCCGCTACCATGGGGCCCGCGCGCCGGCACGCTACAGCGCCTGGCCAATCAATCCTGCGCAAGAACAGGAGCTCGTCGTGGACCCATTCGCCCTTTTCTCCAACGAGCACGCCGGCTTCTTCGCCGGCTGGGGCACGCTCTCGCTCATCAACGCCGGCCTGGCCCAGGGCAAGAACCGCAGCGGCCTTGCCTGGTGGATCATCTCGCTCTTTTTCGGCCCGATCGCCACCCTGGTGCTCGTGGTGATGCCTAAAGTGCGCACCAAACTTTTCTGAGCGTGTACGCTAGGGCCATCCCAAGGCAGGTGCGCGCGAATGCTTACGACGCTCGTGGCAAGCAGCAAGGGCGGTTGCGGAAAGACCACGCTGGTGACCCAGCTCGCAACCCATTGGGCCCAGGCCGGAAAACGGACGGCCGTGATCGATGCGGACCGCCAGCATTCCAGCCTGCGCTGGGTCGGGCGGCGCCCTGAGAACGCCCCGTCCATCACCGCCATCGAAGGCAGCCGCCGCGCCTTCGACCGACTTCCCGGCGACGTGGAACGGGTGATCGTGGACACGCCCGCGGGCGTGGACGAGAAAGACCTCGAGCCCTACCTCGAACGCGCCGACGTGATCGTCGTGCCGGTCCTGCCTTCGCATTTCGACCTGGACGCCACGCTGGATTTCCTGAAGGTACTCAAGGGCTTCAGCCGCGTGAAACGCGGCAAGCTGCCGGTGGGCCTGGTCGGAAACCGTCTCAAGCCCTGGACCAACGCCAGCCAGGCCGCCCTGGCCGAGCTCGGCGAACGCGCACCTTTTCCCGTCGTCGCGGAACTTCGGGACTCGCAAGCGTACGTCTTGCTCACGGCACTCGGTAAGGGCATCTTCGATTACCACTCGGAAAACGTACGCGGGCACCAGGACGACTGGGCGAAGCTGTTGCGCTGGATCAAGCGCAGCACCTAGGGACCCGTCATCGATCACGCCACCTAAGGTGGCCTTGCGGAGGGACGGTACCCATGCACGAACTCATCCTGTTACGCCACGCCGAGGCGACCCCGCACGGCAAGGACGGCAAGGACGACCGGGAGCGAAAACTGACCGAGCACGGCAGGAAGGAAGCCCGCGCCGCCGGCGCCTGGCTGTCGGAACACCACATCACCTACGACCTGGTCCTCTGCTCGCCTTCCGATCGGACGAAGGAAACCGCGGCGCTCGCCCTGGGCCAGGTGGAACCGACCTACGAGGACAGCATCTACGACGCCACCGTCGGCGAACTCTACGACATCCTCGACAGGCATTCGGACGCGGAACGCGTCGTCCTCGTCGGTCACAATCCTGGTATCGAACAACTGGTAGCCTTCCTCGTCGAGGGTCGCTCCGAGGACTACCGCGGCATGCCGCCTGCGGGCATCGCCCGCATTCAGTTCGACGGTGCGCTGGCGCCCGGAACCGGCAAACTGAAGGTTTTCTGGTCTCCCCCGAACTGAGTCCGCTCTAATGCGCCACCTGCTGTCGGCGATCGTCGCGCTCCTCGCGGCGGCGCCTTTATCCGCCGCCGACCTTCGCATCGATCCGATGCGTTCGCACGCCGAGTTCAGCGTACGCCTGCTCTGGGTCAGCACGGTCACCGGCAGCTTCGAAGGGATTCGCGGCCAACTCACGATCGACCCGGCGAATCACTCCGCCGTAGTCAGTGCCGACATCGATACCGAGAGCGTCCGCATGGACTCCGCGCGCCTGCGCCGCTGGGTGCTTGCGCCCGAGTTCTTCGACGCCGGCCGGCACCCGCAGATCCACTTCGAGTCCTCGCCCCTCTCGCTGCAGCTGCTGAGCGACGGGGGCGACGTGGAGGGGCGGCTGACCATGCGCGGGGTGACCCAGCCGGTGACTTTCCACCTGCTGCCGAACCATTGCCCCACGCACGCCCTGGCGGGCTGCGTGCTGCAGCTGAAGGGCGCCATCGACCGCACGGACTTCGAGATGCGCGGCCGTCGCGGTGCCCTGTCCGACCGGGTGAACCTCGGCATGGCGATCGTCCTGACCGGCCCCTGAGGCGAGGGTCCGGTCGAGCGGACTCACGTAGCGTTGCGACTCGTCGCCTATGATCGCCGCCATGCACCGCTTCCTCACGCTCCTGCTCCTCGCCGCCACCCTCGCCACCGGCGGCTGTTCGCTCTCACGCGCGCGCATCCAGAAGGCCGAGGCGGTGGTCACCCTGACCGTGGACCGGCAGGAAACCTGCGACCCCGCCGACGCCAGCCACTGCGCCACCCCCTCGCCGTTGCTCGACGCCGCCCTCGAGGCCGACGCGGCGTCCACCGCGGCGAAGCCGGTCCACGTGGCGACCCTGCTGGAGGATGGCGAGAGCGCGATGGCGGCACGCATCAACCTCATCCGCGCCGCCCGCAAGAGCATCGACGTGCAGACCTATATCTGGGAGCAGGACGACGCGGGCAAGCTGGTGCTCGACGAACTGGTGCAGGCCGCACGGCGCGGGGTGCAGGTACGCATCCTGGCGGACCAGCTGTTCTCCTTCCGCGATCCCGGCCTGCTGGCCGCGCTGGCACGGGCCAGCGACCGCATGGAAATCCGGCTGTACAACCCGACCTTCCACAGCGCGCGCACGCCGCCGCTGGAGTTCGCCGCGGGCGTCCTGTGCTGCTTCTACAAGTTCAACCAGCGCATGCACAACAAGCTCCTGGTGGTGGACGACCTCATCGGCATCACCGGGGGACGCAACTACGAAGACCGTTACTTCGACTGGGACGCCAGCTTCGACTACGTGGACCGCGACGTCATGGTGGGCGGTCCGGCCGCGAAAGCGATGGGCGCCAGCTTCGAGCAGTTCTGGGGGCACAAGCGGGCAGCGCCGCTTACCCACCTGCGCGACGTGAATCGCGAGTTGCTGGCCGATACGGACGATCCCCGGCATTGGAACCCGCCACACTACGAGCAACCCGAGCGGGTCGCCGAGACGATCGCGAACGCGACCGACGCGGGCTGGATCGAGGAGCACCTCGTACGCAACAGCCTGCGCATGAACCGCGTGGAATACCTTTCCGACCTACCCGGCAAGACCGACGAGCCAAAACGCCGTGAGGTACGCGCGCTCACCCGCCACATCATGGGCCTGCTCCGCGGCGCGAAGAGCGAGATCGTCTTGCAGACGCCTTACCTCGTGATGAGCAAGCCCGCGCAGAAGCTCTTCAGCGCGCTGCGCCTGCGCCCGGATCCGCCACGGGTCGTGGTTTCCACGAACTCGCTGGCCTCCACCGATGCGTTCGCGGTGTATGCGCTCTCGTACAAGCATCGCAAGCGCTACCTCACCGATTACGGCTTCGAGATCTACGAACTGAAGCCGCATCCGGCCAATGGCGACCCGGAGTTGCTCGAAGGGCGCTCCGCGGCCATCGAGACACCGCCGGTAGCCGAGCCGTTGCGCGGCAGCGGAAGCGCGCGCGGACGGCGTGGCGCCCGCGGCGCCGGGATCGAGAATGGCGGGCCGCCTTCCGAGTCCTCGAGCTTCCTGGGCATCGGCAGCCGGAGCAGTCGCGGCCCCCGCAACCGGCCCGCCCCGCTGCTGACCGCCGGCGTGCGCTTCGGTCTGCACGCGAAATCCATCGTGGTGGACGACACCTTCGCGATGGTCGGAACGCATAACTTCGATCCGCGCTCGGACCACTACAACACCGAAGCCGGCGTGATCGTCTACGACAAGCGCTTCGCGGACCGGCTGCGCGATTCGATCATGCAGGACACCGAACCAGGCAACGCTTGGACGATCGCGCCACGGCAGAAGACCATCCCGGTGCTGTCGTCGGTCAACGAATTCATCGGCGACGTGTCGGAACGCCTGCCCTTCTTCGACCTCTGGCCATTCCGGTACGCCACCAGCTACGAGCTCAAGCCCGGCTGCATACCGATGCGCTGGTCGGACCCGAGGTTCTTCGAGTGCTATGAGCCGGTGGGCGACTTCCCCGAAGTCGACGTGTCGCTGAAGCTGATCTACACCCGCATGATGACCGCCTTCGGCAGCTCGGCCGCCGGCATCTTGTAGGAGCGCGCCCTGCGCGCGACATGTTTTGGGGCCGTGAGCAACAGGGCCTGCTGCTCCTCGCGAAAAGATGTCGCGCGCAAGGCGCGCTCCTACAGCGTCGGGGTCAGCTGGAAGTTTACCGGGAGGTCGGCCGTGTAGCGTTCGGGGCGGTCGTCGGCGGCTGCGAAGCGCCATTCGCGGACGGCTTCCTCCGCCGCCCGGTCCAGCGATTCGTCGCCACTGGATCGGCCGATGGCGACGCCGGTGACGTCGCCTTCCGGCGTCACCGTCACGCTCAGCACCACCCTGCCCTCGCGCTTTGCCCGCAGTGCGGACATGGGATATCGCGGCGAGGGCATGTAGACAGGCACCAGCTCCGCCGTGGCCGTAAGCGGCTTCGCCGGGAGCACCGGCAGCCTTTGCCCGGCATGCGCCGACATAGCGCCGGCCGAAGCACGGTTGTAGGAGCCGCCATGGCGGTGGGCACCGCCCGTAGACGGCGAAGGCAGCGGCAGGGCCACGCCCGAGTCCGTCTTTGACGCCGATGACAGCGCGACGCCCGAGTCCGTCTTTGATGCCGGTGGCAGCGCCACGCGCGATCCCGTCTTCGGCGCCGGCGCCACCGTCGATACCGTCTTCGAGACCAGCGCCGGTGCGGCCGTCGGCAAGGTCACCTCGGCCAGTCCGCGCGTCTTCGGGGCGCGCTCATAGGTGAGCGCGGTCAGCCAACTGGTACCGGCGATCCCGACCAGGAGCGCCAGGGCGCTGAGCGAGGTGCTGGTGCGCAGGGCAAGCATCGGATCAGGGGCGCTCGAGGATCGCCGTGACGCCCATGCCGCCCGCCGTGCAGATGGAAATCAGGCCGCGCCCGGAACCCTTCTGCTCCAGCATCTTCGCCAGCGTGGCGACGATGCGCGCGCCGGTGGCCGCGAACGGATGGCCCGCGGCGAGGCTGGAGCCGTTGACGTTGAGCTTCGCCGGGTCGATCGAACCCAGCGGGGCGTCGAGGCCGAGGCGGTTGCGGCAATAGTCTTCGCTTTCCCACGCGCGCAGCGTGCAGAGCACCTGGGCGGCGAAGGCTTCGTGGATCTCGTAATAGTCGAAGTCCTGCAAGGTGAGCCCGGCCTGCTTCAACATGCGCGGCACGGCGATGGTCGGCGCCATCAACAGGCCTTCCCCGTGGACGAAGTCCACCGCCGCTACCTGCGCGTGGGTGAGGTAAGCCTGGATCGAAAGCCCACGCGCGGCCGCCCACTCCTCGCTGCCCAGCAGCACGGCGGCGGCGCCGTCGGAAAGGCCCGTGGAATTGCCCGCGGTGAGCGTGCCCTGGCCGGAGGTCTTGTCGAACGCCGGCTTCAGCGCGGCCAGCTTTTCCAGCGTGGTATCGGGACGCAGGAAACCGTCGCGCTTCAGGCCGCGGAATGGCACCACCAGGTCGTTGAAAAACCCGGCGTCGTACGCTGCCGCCAGCTTGAGATGGCTGGCGAGGGCCAGCTGGTCCTGCTCCAGGCGGCCGATCTTCCATTCCTTCGCCATCAACTCGCAGTGATCGCCCATCGACTTGCCCGTGCGCGGCTCGGCCACGCCCGGGAACGACGGCTTCAGTTCCTTGAGCGAGAAGCCGCGTGTGGCGACCTGCAGCTTCTCCTTCATCGTCTTCGCGCGGTTGATCGCCAGCAGGCGCTTGCGCAGCTTCTGGCCGTACACGATGGGAACGTCGCTGGTGGTGTCCGAACCTCCGGCGATGCCGGCCTCGATCTGCCCCGTGGCGATCTTGTTGGCGATGATGATGGCGTTGTCCAGCGAGGTGCCGCAGGCCCGCGCCGTGGTAATGCCCGGCGTGCTTGGTGCCAGCCCAGACGACAGCACGGCCTCGCGGGCGAGGTTCCAGTCCGAGGAATGCTTGATGACGGCGCCCATGGCGACCTCGCCCAGCTCCGCGCCATGCAGGCCGAACTTCTCCACCAGCGATCCGAGGACCTTGACCGACATGCCGAAGTTGCCGACATCGGCGTAGGCGGTGTTATTGCGGCAGAAGGGAATGCGGACGCCGCCGACCACACCCACACGCTTTTGCGTCTTTTCCATGCTTGAGAAACTGTCCAGGCCGAGGGATGCCCGCGGGCAGCCGCATTGCGAAGAAGGGATCGCGGACGCCGACGATCGCCGACGAACGCGTATCGGCAAGGCTAACCCGCATCCCCGCCCGGCGAAAGCCCGATCCGGCCGGATGATAGAATTACGTTCCTTTGCCGTTCGGAAAAACCTGCCGTGAACGAGTCGCTGATCGCCTGCCCCGCCGTCCTGGCGCTGGAACTGGCCGGGGGCGGATCGCCCGGGCGGCTGGAGCTCAGCCGCGACGAGGCCCAGACACTCGCCGCCCTCATGGCCGACGACCTGCGCGCCCTGCTTCCCGGCATCGAGACCGCGCGCCTGGCCGTGGCCGGGGCGATGTTCGACGGCGTGGAGCTGTTGCGCCCCGGCTTCCCCGTATTCGCCACCCTGGAAGAACTGGCCCGGCGCATCCCGCGGGTGACCGGCGCCAGCGGCGTGGTGGCCTTCGGCACGCATGAAGGCCACATGCCGGCCCAGCCCCTGGTGCCGGATCCGGCCTACGTGGGCGGCCCCATGCGCCTGATGCCGTGGATGCTCCTGGTACCGGCCGACCAGGCCGAAGCCATGGCCACCCACATCGAAACGGAGCTGGTGGGGCGCGGCGAAGCCGGCGCGGCCACCGCGGATTTCCTCATGCGTACCCTGGGCATGCGGCTGGAGCACGCCCGCTACCTCAGCCGCGACGACCTCATCGCCCTCACCTGCGTCCAGTACGAGCACGTGAACCTGGCACCGCTGTGGACCGTGCTCGAGGCCGCCCTGCTCACTCCTTATAAAGAAGAGACGGCCCTCGGTTCGCGCGGCCTGCCGCTGCATTACGCCGAAGGCCGCGTCGGCATTCCGGGTCCGGCGGCGTGGTTTGCCCGGGCGGGAAGCAAGGGCAGCGACGACGCCCACGAGTTTGCCGGCACGCTGTTCGAACTGCGCCAGTACGCCGCCCTGCTGGCTGCCCACCACGTGCCGCTGCACCTCGAAGGCAAACCGGCCGCGACCGCCGGCTACCTGCTCGAGCCGTTGGCGCCGGCCGATCCGGCCCTGCCGCCCCCTGCGCTGTACGCGCACGAGGCCGCCGGCCTCGGGATGGTCGCGATCACCGTGGCGCAGCCTGCCCCGGGCAAGGCCCGCGTCCTGGCCCACGGTTATCCGCTGGCTCCCGATGCCCTGGCTCCGCTCCTCGACGCACTGGTGGAGCGTTACGGTGCGGCCGCGGAAATCCACGCCCTTGGCCGCGTGTTGCTCGACGCCGAGGGCGCGCTGTCGGCCCCTGCCCCCGTCGTGCATTGAGGCGTTTTTCACGAATCGTTCGATATACGCGGGAAGCATGAGCGATTAGAGTGAGCCGACGTCACTCCGGCGGCCGCATGCGCTCCTTCACTCCTCCCGCGAACGACTCCTCCTCCGACTGGTCCGCCTACCTCCTGGAGCGGGCGCCGGCGATGATCGCGTACCTCGACACGGCCATGCGCTACCGCTACGCCAGTCCGGCCTACCTCGCCTGGATGAACGTACGCGACACGGACGTGGTCGGCCGGCGCATGGCGGAGGTGATCGACCCGATGCTCTACGCGCGCATCGAGCCGGACATCCGCGCGGCACTCGGCGGCACGGCGATGGTGGCGGATCGCAGCATCCGCAACGGCATCGGCGACCACTATGCCCAGGCCACCTTCTCGCCCGACCTCGACGACGACGGCAACGTACGCGGCCTCGTCATCCTGCTTGCCGACATCTCGAGCCGCCGCGTGCTCGAAGCGCGGTTGAAGGAAAGCGAGCGGCGTTTCTCGCAAGCCTTCCGCTACGCCGCCATCGGCATGGCGCTCGTGCTGCCCGACGGCCGTTGGCTGCAGGTGAACAAGGCGCTGTGCGCGATGCTGGGCTACGACGAGGAGGCATTGATGGCCTCCTCGTTCCAGGAGATCACGCATCCCGACGACCTCGCCGCCGACCTCGGCTTCGTGGCGGACCTGTTGTCCGGCGAGCAGCTTTCCTACCAGATGGAGAAGCGCTACCTGCATCGCGACGGCCACCTGGTACACGTGCAGCTCAGCGTGTCGCTGGTGCGCGACGAACACGGCGAGCCGCTGTACTTCATCTCGCAGATGCAGGACATCAGCGAACGCAAGGCCTTCGAGGATGCGCTGTTCCGCGAGCGCGAACTGGCCGAAGTCACCTTGAAGTCCATCGGCGACGCGGTGATCACCACCGACACGCAGCTCAACGTCACCTCGCTCAATCCCATCGCCGAGGCCATGACCGGCTGGTCGCACCATGAAGCCGTCGGCCGCCCGATGGACGAGATCTTCCAGCTGCGCGACCCACTGACGCGCCAGCCGATTCCGAACCCGCTGATCATGGCGGTGAACAAGAACAGCATCGTCGGCCTCACCACCGACGCCATCCTGATCCATCGCAACGGCTTCGACAGCCCCATCGAAGATTCCGCCGCCCCCATCCACGACTACGCGGGCAACGTCGTCGGTGGCGTCGTGGTGTTCCACGACGTGAGCGAAACGCGGGCACTGGCGCTGAAGATGGCGCACCTCGCCCACCACGACACCCTCACCGGCCTGCCGAACCGCGCCCTGCTCACTTCGCGCATGGAGTTCGCGGTAACCGCCGCCGCCCGGCGCAACCAGCGCGTGGCCCTGCTCTTCGTCGACGTCGACCACTTCAAGCAGATCAACGATTCGCTCGGCCATGCCGCTGGCGACGCCTTGCTCCACGAAGTGGCCCGCCGCATTCGCGGCGCGGTGCGCGCCGACGACACGGTGAGCCGCCTCGGCGGCGACGAGTTCGTCGTTCTGCTTCCGCACATCGAAGGCCCGGCCGACGCGCGAGCCGTGGGCGAAAAGGTGCTTGCCGCGTGCAGCCAGGCCGTGGGTCTTGGCCCGGACGCCACGGCGCTCACCATCAGTTTCAGCATCGGCATCAGCGTGTATCCCGACGATGCCGAGGACGCCGAGTCGCTGCTGCGCAACGCGGACGCTGCCATGTACGAAGCGAAGATGCAGGGCCGCAACGGTTACCGCTTCTTCAATCCGAACATGAACGAGCGCAACACCGCGCGCGTGCGCATCGAGGTGGAACTGCGCAAGGCCCTCGCCCGCAACGAACTGAGCCTGCACTACCAGCCCAAGGTGGACGTGGAACTGGGAAGCATCGTCGGCGCCGAGGCCTTGCTGCGCTGGCAGGTCGACGGCGAGGACGTTTACTCACCCGAGCAGTTCGTCCCCGTGGCCGAGGATTGCGGCCTCATTGTGCCCATCGGCGAATGGGCGCTGCGCGAGGCTTGCCGTCAGGCCGAAGCGTGGACGCGGTTGTACCGGCCCTTATCCGTCTCGGTGAACGTCTCGGCGCTGCAGTTCCAGCACACGCGCTTCTACGAGTCGCTTCGCGCCATCCTGGCGGAAACCGGCCTGCACCCGACGCTGCTCGAGCTGGAACTCACCGAGCGCACCGTGATGGAAGGCGGCGACCACATGGCCGAGCTCCTGCGCAAGATCAAGTCGCTGGGGGTGGCGCTGAGCCTCGACGACTTCGGCACCGGCTATTGCAGCCTCTCCTACTTGAAGCACTTCCCCATCGACGTGCTGAAGATCGACCGCGCCTTCATCCGCGACGTGGCCTGGGACAACGACAGTGCCGCCATCGTCAGCGCCATCATCACGATGGGCAAGGGCATGAACAAGCAGGTGCTGGCCGAAGGCGTCGAAAGCGTGGAACAAGCCACCTTCCTGGGCTCCACCGGCTGCTCGCAGATGCAGGGCTTCCTCTTCGGCAAACCGATGACCGCCCGCGGCTTCGAGCAGCGCATTTCGGTGATCGACATGGGCGACCCCACCGTCGCCCCAGACTAAGGCCCCCACCGTAGGAGCGCGCCTGCGCGCGACATCTTTTCGCGAGGAGCAGCAGGCCCTGTTGCTCATGGCCCCAAAACATGTCGCGCGCAAGGCGCGCTCCTACAACGGTGCTTCGTACATGAAGTAGTGGCAGCGTTCCATGCCTAGGCCGGCGTAGGTCGCCTGCGCGCGTTCGTTCTCCAGCTCCACGTAAAGCCGCAGCCCCACGGCGCCGGCGCCTGCCGCCATCGCCTTTACATGTGCGTACATGCCGCGGAACACACCGGCGCGTCGCGCCTCCGGGGCGACATACACGCTCTGCACCCACCAGAAGTCGCCGCACCGCCAGTCGCTCCATTCGTAGGTGACCAGCAGGCAGCCCACGGCGATGCCGTCGAGCTCCGCCACCAGATAGAACCCACGGCGTGGTTCGTCGAAGACCGCCCGCACGCCGCGCCCGATGATCTCGGGATCGAGCGTCTTACCCTCCGTTTCCCAGGCCATGGCGATGTTCCAGCGGGCAATGGCATCGGCATCCTGCTCGGCCGCGCGACGAATCTCCAGTGACATGAGGTTATCCATTCGAAGGCCGCCGCTTGCGCGACGCGCCGAGTTTGCGGGTAAGGGTATTGCGGCCGACGCCCAGGGCGGCGGCGGCGTTTTGCCGGTGGCCATCATTGGCGATCAATGCGACTTGCAGCAAGGTCTTGTCCAGCGCCTCGCGCGCACGGGTGTGGATGTCCGGTTCGCCGTGAGCCAACGCGTCCTGCGCCCACAGGCGCAAGGCTTCTGTCCAGTCGGAGCCGCGCGGCTGTCCTGTCGAGAGGCCGCCGAGATCCTTCGCCTGGATCTCCACGCCGGGCGCGATGACGGCCAGCCGCCGGCAGAGATTTTCCAGTTCACGGACATTGCCGGGATACTCCCTCTGTTCGAGGAGCCTCATCGCGCCACGCGAGAAGCGCTTCGACGGCAAGTTCAGTTCGGCCGCTGCCTGGGTGAGGAAGTGCTTCGCCAGCAGGGGGATGTCGTCGCGGCGGTCGCGCAGGGGCGGAAGCTCGATGCGCACCACGTCGAGGCGGTGCTTCAGGTCGGCGCGGAACTGCCCGGCCGCCACGCGCGCATCGAGATCCTGATGCGTGGCGGCGACGATCCGCACATTGCCGCGCAAGGCTTCGCGGCCGCCAACGCGATAGTATTCGCCGCCCGCCAGCACGCGCAGCAGATGCGCCTGCAAGGCCATCGGCATGTCGCCGACCTCGTCGAGGAAGAGCGTTCCGCCCTCGGCCTGCTCATAGCGCCCTGTGTGGCGGCGCGGCGCATCCGCGAACGCTCCGGCCTCATGGCCGAACAACTCGCTTTCCAGCATGTCCGCGGGAATGGCGGCGGTATTGAGCACCACGTAGGGGTTTCCGCCGCGTGCGCTCTCGTCGTGCAAAGCGCGCGCCACGAGTTCCTTGCCGGTGCCCGTCTCGCCGACGATCAACACGGGAAGTTCGGTGGACGCGACGCGCCCGATGAGGCGGAATACTTCGCGCATCGCCGCGCTCTCGCCAAGCAGGGCATGGGTCTCCGCACGCATGACCGGCACGACCACTTCTTCGCGCGCGGCGGCAAGCGCACGCTCCACCGCCTGTACGGCGAGGTCGAGATCGAAGGGCTTGGCGATGTAATCGGCCGCGCCGGCACGATACGCCGCGGCCGTGGTCGCGACGTCCGTATAGGCGCTCATCACGATCACCGGCCCGATATTGCGGCGGGTGAGGTATTCCAGCAGGTGCAGGCCATCCTCGCCGGGCATGCGCACGTCGGTCACGAGCAGGTCCGGCCGACTCTCCGCCAGCGCTGCGCGCACCGCGTCGCCCGCGCTGAATTCGCGCACGTTGTGCCCCGCATCGCGCAGGGCTTCGGCGAGCACGAAGCGCACGCCGCGATCGTCGTCGGCAACCCAGATCTCGGTCATGGGCGCTCCATGGGCAGGTAGAGCGAGAACGTGGTCTCGCCCGGGTAGCTGGTGTAACGGAGGTCGCCGCCGTGTTCCATCGCGATCTCGCGGGAGAGAGCCAGACCCAAACCGGTGCCTTCGGAGTGGCCGGAAACCAGCGGCTGGAAGAGCGTATCGCGGAGTTCGGCCGGCACCCCCGGTCCGTCGTCCACGACGTCCACGCGCAGGGCCGCGCGGACGACGCGATCGCCGAGGCGGACGCCGTGCTCGACACGCGTGCGCAGGATGATCGTGCGCGCCTTCGCCTGGCTCGCATTGCGGGTCAGGTTCAACAGGACCTGGAGGAGGCGATCGGCGTCGGCCTGGATGTCGGGCAGGCTGGGATCGTAATCATGCCGAGTAACGGGAGCGCCCGGCTCCGCCTTGACCAGGGCCTCCAGACGCTCGAGGAGTTCGTGCACGTTGACCGGCGCAATCCGGGCCGCGCCTCCGTGACGCAACAGGCCGTCGGCAAGCGCGGCCAGGCGGTCGGCTTCGGCGATGACCATGGAGGCCAGCTGGCGGAGGTCTTCGTCGGCGATCCTGCGTTCGAGGAGTTGGGCTGCGCCGCGGAGGCCTGCTAGCGGGTTCTTTACCTCGTGGGCGAAGCCGCGGAGGGTGGCGGATAGCGGCGTGTCGGCGGAAGACAGCTCGGGCGCCAGAGGATGGACTTCGACCAGGATCCGGTCGTGGTCGATCGGCTGCATCGAGACATCGGCGACCAGTTCGCGGCCGCGTCCAAGGCCGAGGCTGGCCGTTCGCAGGTTGAAGGCGCCGCGCTCCGCGAGGGTCCGTTCCAGTTGCGCGCCCAGCGCCGCATTCCGCATCAAGCCTGTCAGTGCTTGGCCCGTAGCCGTGCGCTGGCCCACGCCAAGCATTTCGGCAAGTGCCGGGTTGAGCCATGACACGCGACCATCCCGGTCGAGGAGGGCCACGCCCGTGCCCAGGAGCGTCAGGAGTTCGGCTTGGTTCGGTGCATGCATTTGCACCAATTTAGGGAGTTATGAGGGTGGGCGCAATCGGGAGGATGCAACGTTTGTCGACGGATCCCGTTGTTGGGCGATTGGAATCTTCAGGATCTAATGCGAAGTAAGTGCTCTGAATCACATCCGGACAGGCTTTTGTTAGCAAGGATCGGCTCCGTCAAAGTCCGAGATGAAGGCGGTGGTTCTGTACACATGAAGGAGTCAGGTCAGGCTCAAGATCACCCCTCGCTCGCAGCCGTCGGACGTTTTCTTGCGTTGCGCCGTCAGGTAGGCCATGCGACGGATAAGTCGCATGCGGCGAGCACCGACGAATGCAATCCGCCAGCCCGGAAGCTGCGTCGCGACGTGGGGGACGAATTTCTCGCGGCCAACCATCTTCGCGGAGACATCAGGAGATAGAACCTCAACGTCGTGCCACCCAAGCGCACGTAGAGTGTCCCGGTATTCGCTTAGGAAGCTCGTGACCAGGTAGATGTGATTCGGCTTGGACAAATAGGTTTGGTTAAACACTTTACGTATGCCCGCCGGTCGCATGTGGATACTAAGGAGCCGCTCGGCGTCGCGCTGTAGGGTGATCACCCGTCCGCTGCGTTCGAGCCGAGGCGCAGTAAGCCGCGCTAAAATACTGCCTGCGAGGAACGTAAAAGTGAGTCCGCTTTCCACCGCCGGGATCCACCGGCGAACGGGATACGGCCACTGAATCTTCGCGATCACCACCATTAAAATAAGGATTGCGAAACCGATAGCCAACAGCGTCATGCGGGAGATACCCCGGCACATCGTCATCCAACGCAGGCGTCTCGCAAACGCATCAGGGCTCATGCAGCCAGGCCACAATTCAAGGTAAACAAAAATCACCGTAGCGGCTGCGGCAGACACATCGAACCAGACTTGCAGATCACGCACGAGAAAGTGACCTTTCATAGGGTAATAGGCCGTCGACCTGCCGAATATGGCTATGTAGCTGACTCCAACTCAACGAGAAGATGCCTATCAATTTACTCGATCGCAGCTGTCCGGGAGTCACACGAGCGAGCCATGTCTGATTCGGCAGACACAGCACGTGAACCATTTGCGGATTCCTCCTGTTGGTAACTTCGGGATATCGGCGAGCAGTGGCGATCCTTTAGAGGGGCGATCTAGTGGCTCGGAACTTTCGCGAGCCTCAGGCATGCGGCCATAGCGCCATAGCTTGGTCGCCAAGGCGGGTCTATCGGACATACCAACGATGATAGGCCAGGGAAACTGCGCGGCCAGCCCCTACGCTGCCCGCCGTCCTCATTCCGGTTAAAATGACCTAGCGAGGATCATGACGTTCGGTTAATGTTTTGAGTGCTTCGCCCCACCCTCAATAAATGGTGTTTGCACACCCGCAGAAACGAAGGAGGCGCCATGTCTAGTAAGCATCTGTTTGCGCTCCTGAATTCCCACATTGAGGGCGACGAAGAGCAGTTCCTATCTATCGTCCTCCAAGCGGCCGCCCAAGAGGCACGCCAGGGGCGTGTGGACGAGGCTGAGAAACTCAAACGTTTGGTGCAAAGGGCACGAGACCAGCGTCGGACCGGCCGTCCGGTCGGCGGCCAAACGCCGATTCCGCTAGCTCGCCCGCGAGGCGAGTTGCAGGGACTGATCGAAAGCGCGTACCCCAAGGTTACCCTTTCGAGCATGGTGCTTTCTGATGAGGTACGGGACCGATTGGCCAGCGCGGTCAATCAGCAAAAGCAGCGCGCAACGCTTCGGGACCATGGGCAGAAGCCGACCACGCATATGCTTCTGGTAGGTCCCCCAGGCACCGGTAAAACCATGACTGCCGCCGCACTAGCGGGCGAGTTGAACCTACCGTTGTTCACGGTTCGACTCGAATCGCTGTTCAGTCGGTTCCTGGGTGAAACCGCCGGAAAACTTCGGTTGATCTTTGATCAGGTAGCGCAGACGCGCGGTGTCTATCTCTTTGACGAATTCGACGCAATCGGCGCGCGCCGCGGTGACCCGAATGATGTTGGCGAGATCCGGCGCGTCCTTAACTCTGTTCTCGCCTTCATGGAAGAGCCGAACAGTACGGACAGCCTCGTTCTTGCGGCCACGAACCACGTGGAGATATTGGATGAGGCCCTCGCACGCAGATTTGACGAAGTGATCGGGTACGAACTCCCCGACCGCGTTGCGGCACTTGCGATCATTGAACGTCGGCTAGGCAAGTTGAAGCCAACTACACGCTCCTGGTCTTCGATCACGCCCGCCCTCGGTGGACTGAGCCAGGGCGAGCTTGTTCGCGCTGCTGACGCGGTGGTCAAGGACGCCATCCTCGAAGGAGCGCCCAAGATCTCGGCCACCGCCCTCAGGCAAGCGCTTGAAAATCGCCAAACGTTGAAGAATAGGTTCCGCCGTCATACACACAGCTAGGAGGTATCGTCGTGAAGGGGACATGGCCGTTCGGAATTAGGCTGGCATGACGGAACCCGAAGAGTTTGGGGCGCGAGATCGCCAGCACCTTTCCATCAACGCGTTTCGGGAGGGGGCGCAATACGAGTTCCCTAAGCGACAGATGCGGCGCAGACCGCTTCGCGACGATTACGCCGCTCACGCCAACGCGCTACTTGATCAGCTGACCCGTGCGCTTGGCGACATCCCCGCACACACGGATGACCATCGCCTTCATGTGGATGGGTTAAAACCAGGCACGATGGTCGAACTTGCAACCCTACCGCCTGCGGCAGGATCTCGGTCGAAAGCGGTCAAGATCCCGGCGAACCTGGACTTCCCCACCCAACAGATTTCTGTGCTTCGTACGGATCGCCGAGACGACGGCTCAGAAAACGCTGTCCTATTCGTGCCCGACGATGCACGCGAATTTCTTCAGCAGCGCATCGTCGCCTACGGCAATGACCCCGGAGAGGCTGCCAGGACCGATCTTGAGCGTTTCGAGGTCATCGAAACGATTACCACCGCTCCTGTCGCCTCTTTGTTTGTCGGCCCCCTCAATCTCAGTGATACTACCATCGCCTGGTGGGAACTCTGGCTTCCCAGTGGCTCCGATCGCGCGGCGCGCATCGCGACACTCGCGCGAGACGCCAACTTGGATGTTCACTCCGATCAACTCGTCTTCCCTGAGACCACCGTGGTCTTTATTCACGCCTCGGCAGGAGACGTTGCCGCGTTTGCAGAGCGTTTGCCCGGAGCCGTCACCGAGGTTCGTCCTGCAACGGGCAGTATCGAACCCTTCCTGGATCATTCAACCGGTGGCACGGAACCGACCGACTGGATGACGGAGCTGGTTCAGCGTGTGGTGACGCCGCCTCACGATGCTCCCGTTGTATGCGCGCTAGACACAGGTGTAGCAGGCGCTCACCCTCTCATACAACCGGGTCTCCGAGGCGCGTGGGCCTATGACGTCGCCTGGGGAACCGATGACCATCATCCCGGCGGTGGCCACGGAACAGCGGTTGCGGGGTTGGCCCTCTACGGCGACCTCGAGCCTCACATGAACACGACAGGACCTGTAATCCTCAGCCATGGGGTGGAATCCATGAAGCTGCTCCCGCCTCATGGATTTCCGGCAACAAAACCGCCGAGCTACGGCGTCGTGACCCAAGGCGCAGTGGCACTTGTGGAGGCCGAGCAACCGGGCGTCAAGCGATCCTTTTGCCTCGCCACATCCGCCAGCGACTTTTCGCCTGCCCGGCCATCCAGTTGGAGCGGCGCACTCGATCAGATTGCGGCAGGCTCCATGCCCGGTGACGTGATTGAGGACGTCCCGGCGACGCAATCGCCAAAACGTCTGCTCCTCGTTGCTACGGGAAATGTCGGTGGCGGCATGTTGGTTGACGTCATGGCAGCACAGCCCATCGAGGATCCATCGCAGAGCTGGAATGCTCTGACCATTGGTGGCTTCACGCGCAAAGAACAAACGCCCACCCCGCCTCCGGCCTACCAGCCGGTGGTGCCGGCTAATCATCGCAGCCCCTATAGTCGGGGCTCTCAAGCACTACCCGACGACTTGACCCCGATTAAGCCGGAAGTCTTATTCGAAGCCGGCAACATGGTGTCGGACAACGCCGGCTTCTGCGCATGGCACCCGGCTGTTTCGCTGCTCGCACCAGGCTCGGATGTGACTAACGAGCCCCTCGTTCCGTTCTGGGCGACAAGCGCCGCAGCTGGTATGGCAGGACACTTCATCGGTCGCCTGCATGCGGCGCACCCCGATCTATGGCCGGAAACTGTGCGGGCATTAACCGTAGATGCCGCGGCATGGCCACAACCCATTCGCAAACAATTGATCGGCAAGGGCGCGCATTGGAAAACGGGAACTAAGAATCAAAAGCAGAAAATTCTGCGTGAAGTCGGCTATGGCGTCCCCGATATTGAGCGGGCGATGTGGTCAGCTCGCAACGACATGAGCATGATCGCTCAGGCAGAGATTCAACCATTCGCCATTGGCGCGGATGGTCGCTCCGCCGTATACAACGAAATGCACTTCTACGACTTACCTTGGCCAAGGCAAACCTTAGAGCAACTGGAGAATGAGGTAGTCACCATGAAGGTGACGCTCTCCTACTTTATTGAACCCAACCTCACTGGGAAGGCCGCGACACGCCCCAGCACCTATCGCTCGTTCGGCCTGCGATTCGCTATGAAGAAGCGTACCGAAACGGACGCCGCTTTTCGGGCACGCGTCAATGCGGCCCAAGAGCGCGATGAATCCCCGAGCGAAGGTGAATCGGACTTCTGGCTGCTCGGATCCAAGGCTATACAGGCAGGATCTCTTCATTGCGACCTCTGGCGCGGCCATGCGATCGACCTGGCCGGTCACGATGCGATCGCGGTCTATCCCGTCGGCGGTTGGTGGAAGTCCCATAGTGGTCAGCGTCGTATGGAAGACAAGGCTCGCTATTCGCTTATCATTTCAATTTCTGCTTCGGGCCTCGCGGTCGATCTCCACGCAGAAGTGGCGAATCTCGTCGCAACCAAGGAGATTGAAATCGGCCTTGGTTGAGTCAGCCATAACATGCCGGCCATCTGCATTAAGACGATTCACGGGGATGGTAGCTACATCGCCAACGGTGAGCTATTTCGGGGTAACCTCGTCCGGATCTTCTTCCATTGGGAGGTATGAGATGTGGTGAGCAATCGCGATCGGACCATCGCCTGTTTCAACATCTTCCCAATTGAGGTCTCGGTTGGTCGAGTGATGCACTTCATGTCGGAACCCGAGTTTTTCCAATCTACTTACTATAGATGCGGTGCTGTGGGAGACAGGTGCGGTTAAGAGTGAGGGCGCTGTGGGTATAAAGTATCGAACGGCCCTGATGGAGGCGGCCAAACAGTACCTAGAAAAAAAGTCACCCGCCATTGCCGCACCGTCGACGTCGCTCTGGACCAAGGGACCCATTGTCGGACTGGACGGTTCAGCTTACATAGCACTGTTAAGCAGCCAGGAAGTCCTTCACCCGTCGACTTAGGAAGAAATACGCGCTCACGGCTGCAATTTGCAAGGCCGCAAAGAGAAGATCATAGAAATAGTAGTCGCGAGAGTAACTCACGCCGTTGATCTGCTCGATAAGATGACCTGCAACGTAGAACCCCGCAATGCCTGATATGTAGGCTAGTCGTCCAAGCCGCCGGGCTTTAAGTAGCAAGATCCCCGCGCTGAAAAAAAGGCCTACAGCTACGGCGAGTACGAGTCCGCTGCCGTTAATCCACCAATCTTCTGATCCAACCTTCTTCTGACCGACAACGGCACCGCCTGGAACGACCGTCGCCGCTACAAACAGTACTGACATCAACGAAAATAGTGTCAAAACCCTGAGAGGCCAAGGCATTCTTCTAAAGTTAGCTATAAGGTTGTTCATGTCCATGACGTATTCCATTGCGTCCCATGAGTCCCAGATCGCTCATCGATAGAGAGATGTCGCCGGATGACGCCCCGTTCGCCCGGGACTTTTTTCCGTAACGTGGTCGCCGCGCATGAGCGTAACAGCAACCGATACATGATCTAACGCCGCGGTCCGTTTCGAGACCGCCGTCTCATCAGCGCCCGACGTACGACATGTGTATCAAGAAACCCGTAAGTGCAAGTGCGAAACCTAGTACGAAAATCGAACATCCAAGCCACATGATTCCACACAGTGCAATGAGGAACGCCACTCCGCCGACCGCTACGCCTGCTATACCTATGCGAAACCCCAGGTATCGACGTTCATTTCGAATCGCTGACCAACCCAGATCCTTCATGCAATACCTCAGTAGCAGCCAAGCTTCGCTTTTGGCCCAATCGGGCGCGGTTGAATCACCCATCGTATGCAGATTGCCGTGCCATGTGCCGGTCACGTCGACAATGGCGGCGGCGCCGCCTGGCGCGGCCGCAGGCACAACCACCGATCGCACGGTGCGCTGCTGCCTTGACGGCTAGGCGTCTTGGCCACTCGCCACCGGCGACACCATCGCGCCAGCGAATAAAATTGCCAGTGCGGCCATCGTCATGCGACGCCGACCAGACCCAACGCTCGGGCAGGCCGATTTTCCGCCCATCCCTGAATGAATCGAATGTCCATATCGCTTCCTAGTGTGCCTGCCAAGACGCATGGATCGCTCCATGCACGCCACAAAAAGATTACGTTGTGAGCAGGTCGCGGGATGTAGGAGAAGCCTTACGCGACCTGCCTAGCTCTATGCATTTTCGGCAAAGATCTAAAGGAGATTCACAACTAAAGCCCGTTCTGACTATCTGGCATCAGACGCGATTGTTCCCACACCATCCGCCCATGCGCCTCTGCAGCACAACGCATCCCGATGCTCATGAGCGCATCGACGGTTTCCAGCGCATAAGTCATCCTCTTGCCTTCAACACCGCCAGCCTCTCGAACCAAGTCGATCAGCAACCGGTTTAGCCTTCGCGTGTATTGCAGCCACTCGCTGGCCGCGTTCAAAAGATCGTGCGCACTAGCATCCGGATCGATATGAAAGTGACGGTCGATCAAAGCGCTCATGGTTTTCTCCTGATGGTTCCCGCGGCCGTAAGGTGCGGCACGTCGCCACGAAGGCGACGCACCGCGGGTGGAACGGTGAAACGACGGACTCGCGGGTCTGCCAGCTGCCCGTGACCGGGGCGCCGGGCGTTTCGATGAAGAAGCAGGCGGCGACGCCATCAGTTCCGCTCGGCCGGGCAAGCGACAACGCGCCGGGTTGCACGGCTGAGAAAAAACTGGGGGAGAACGGCGTCGCCGTCCTTCAGTCGGGTCTGGAAGGGGGCCAGGCGGCCCGGTAACCGGCAAGGGTGTCGCCGGTGGGGAACCGGCGGGCGAGCGAGTGCCTTATGATGTGCATAGCGTCAATCAACGTTGGTGGTTGGTTGTCGTTAGCGGGTCGAGGGTGTTCCTAGCACTCTCGGCCCGCGCCTTCACCGCGTGAAGCGATGGTTGCCTGCGTGAGGTTCTGCACCGGAAAACGCAGGCAACGAATACACGCTACCAAAACCGCCTCGCTGTTGTCTCTAGTTGAGCGCGTTTTTCAGAATCATCGTGGTTTTGCCGGTTCGGCTGTCGCAGGCGGCGCTACCTCCACGCGCACCAGCTTCATCGGCGGACCACCTTCGATGAACGTAAGGCTCGAGAAATCGGTCGCGAACTCGGCCGTGACACCCAACGATTCCGAACGGAAACGCTTGGGCGAGAGCGCAATCAGGCGTTCGGCAACTGGAGCACCGGCGTTCGCATACAACCCGTCCGCACGCGCTTCGAAGACCACATCAAGCCCACCACCCACGAAGCGCCCGTTCGCCCTGGAAAGCTCCGCAAGCGACAGCGTTTTCTCCTCGGTCGCCGGTGCCGCGATCTCCGGCCAGCCGTAGTCCGTTGCGACGGCGCGTACGACCTCGTCCATGAGCCGCCGTCCCTGGCCTCCATTCGTCAGGGCCACGATGCCTTCGCCTTTGCCGGCGTAGGCAATCATCAAAGACTGGAATCCCCTGTTCACGCCATCGTGGCCGAATCGCGCAGGGCCATCCGTGTATAGGGCGACTCCAAGTCCCCAGTTGTCCTTGACCGGGGTCAGCATCGTCCGGGTCATCGCCGGCGTGAGGCTGTGACCTTGCCTGCCCGCTGCGGAGGCCTGGATGTCCATCAGCAGCCGGGCGAGATCGCCGGCGCTTGTCCATAACCCCGCCGGAGCGAGTTCCGGTAGTGCGAGATAGTTCCCGGGGATCGGAACGCCCTGCTCGTGACCGAAGGCCATGTTGGCGCGGATCGCCGGCGGCGGGAGCGCCGCGAAGGCGCTTCGCGTCATGTGGAGGGGGCCCAGGACTTCGCGCTGGGCGAGTTCCCCGAAGGGCATTCCGCTCACGTCGGAGAGGGCCAGTTGCGTCAGCACGTAACCGCCGCCGGAGTATTCGAACTGCGCACCCGCCGGGAGCACGCTGCGCACGGGCGGGTTATTGGCGGGCGGTACGCCGTCCAGGATCTGGGCGGGCGTCGGTAGCGGCGCATCCGGCGCATAACCGCTGAAGCCGTGAACGCCGAGCCCGGCGGTATGGCTCAGTAGCTGGCGAAGCGTCACGCCGTGGGGCGCCAGCTTCGGGTCCACGGGCAGTTTCCAGGAATGCAGTGCGTCGTTGATATTCCGGTCCAGCGAGATCTTTCCCTGTTCGGCCAACCGCAAAGCCAGTACGGCCGTTACAACCTTACTGATCGATGCCGCCTGGAAGGCGGTATCCGGCGTGACGGGAGCGCAGCTCACGGTATCGCGAACGCCCCACCCGCGGGCCCAGTCGATCCTGCCGTTGTGGATCACGGCGATGCTGAGACCAGGCACGTCGTAGTGGCGCATTCGCTCGGCCAGGGTGAAGGGCTTATCCCCTCGCTTGATGACCGGAGGCTGCAGCGTCGTCTCGACGTAGCGGGTATGCGCGTTTCCGGGACCGCCCGCAGCCTCGTCAGGGGCAGGACAGTGGAGCGACTGGGCGAGGACCGGGGTGGCGAGGATGCCTGCGACAATCGCCGAGCCATGAAGAACGAGTTTTCCCATCGGCCGCATGTCGAGTCTCCTCATTGGCGACGTATGACAGAGTTCGCGAGCGAGCCATCCTTATTGAGCTGGATGAATACCTGCTGCGCGCCATGCTGATATTGG